>DNLO01000233.1:0-171 GCA_003488445.1 Lachnospiraceae bacterium
TCTACGTCCCGAACGTAGCGCTCTACCAAACTGAGCCACGCCTCGATGTATATAAGACCAAAACTGAAGGAGCGCCCAAAGCCCCGGGCCCGCTCGCGCACAGCACTCGCAGGAGGGCCTCAAAAACAGCCAAAGGGCTGTTTTCGCAAACTGAGCCACGCCTCGCTGTAT
>DNLO01000233.1:295-5103 GCA_003488445.1 Lachnospiraceae bacterium
CAGGGACTCGAACCCTGGACACCCTGATTAAGAGTCAGGTGCTCTACCAACTGAGCTAGAAGCGCATCCGCCATTTAGGCGCATGTGAGATTGTACTATATTATTTTACGATATGCAAGGGGTTTTTTTATGCTATAATACATATACTTTCGCGGGAGAGTGACGAATATGAGATTCAGCAGAAACTTCAAAGACAGAAAATGGGTTCCGTATGCGGTGGCAGGGTGTGTTGTTGTCCTGTTTTATCTTCTGGCGAGCCACTTCAATTATTTCTTTGTCGGCCTGGGATATTTCATCGGGTTTATCTCTCCGGTGCTGATAGGGCTGATCATGGCATATATACTGGATCCTCTGGTAAAGATACCTGAAGGATGGATGCTCTCCAAGGCCGGGATAGATCAGGCTTTCATATCGGAAATGTACAGGGGTCTCACCGGGGAGCGGCCGGACGGTGACGAAGAGGAGCCGGATCCCGTAAAAGCAAGGACGGTGAGACTGTGCCGCGTGCTGGCGGTCTGGATCACAGTGATCGTGGTCATCCTCCTGATAGTCGTGATACTGATATCGCTGATCCCTCAGCTGGTGAAATCGCTGGGAGCCTTTTTCAACAACTTTGACACCTATGCAGACAGTCTGCAGAACGTGCTGAACGGTATCAGTGCGGATGCATCGAAGAGCTTCATTGACATATCTTCCTTTACAAAGATCCTGGACAACAGCATCGACAAGATAGCCGATTATGTCGAGAAGAATATGGGTAATATCCTGAACAAGTCGGTAAATGTGGGCAAGACGATAGTCAATATCGTGATATCGTTCATCCTGGCTATCTATATGCTCTGTGACAAGAGACGGCTCCAGGCCGGATGGAAAAGGTTCATGAGAGCACTCCTGACGGAAAAGAGCTACAGAGACGGCACCACTTTCTGGACCAGATGCAATCAGATACTGATCAGATACATCGCAGGAGATATGCTGGACGGTCTCATAGTGGGTATCATCAACTTTGTATTCATGTCCATTGCCGGGATGGATTATGCAGCGCTTGTATCTGTCATAGTAGGTCTTACCAATCTGGCACCGACCTTCGGTCCCCTTGTAGGAGCGATCATAGGTGCCCTCATGCTGGTATTCGTCAATCCCTGGTGGGCACTGTGGTTTCTGATCTTTACGGCCATACTGCAGACGATCGATGGCTACATCATAAAGCCGAAGCTGTTCGGAAATACACTGGGAGTATCCTCTCTCTGGATCCTGATATCCATCATCGTGCTCGGCAGGATGTTCGGAGTGGCGGGGATCCTTCTGGCTATCCCTTTTGCAGCGATATTCGATATTCTCTACAAGGAGATAGTACTCAGCAGGCTTGAGAAGTGGAAAGCAGCCAGGGCGCAGGCCCAGGAGGAAGAAAAGGCCAAAAAGGCAGCGGAGGATGCGGCTGTAAAGGCAGCACAGGAAGCCATAATGGCAGTGGTGAAAAAGGACAGCTCACAGGTCGAGGATGAAGAGGTGAGGGAAAAGCTTTCAAATCATGATATTTGATACTCACGCGCATTACGACGACGACAGGTTCGAACAAGACAGAGAAATGCTGCTGGGAGGGTCGCTTAAGGCAGCAGGGATAGGAAAGATCATGAATGTGTCGGCCGACATGGGATCGGCAGACAGCACGAATGATCTTTCTTTGCATTATGAAAATGTATATGCGGCGCTGGGTGTCCACCCGTCCGAAACAACCCTCATCACCGAGGGTGATATCGATCATATCCGGAAGCTGGCCGAGAGCAATCCGAAGGTCAGAGCCGTGGGGGAGATAGGTCTGGACTACCACTATGAGGACAGCGATCCCGTCGTGCAGGAAAAGTGGTTCATAAGACAGATCGAACTGGCCGGTGAGCTGGACCTTCCCATAATTGTCCATTCCCGGGATGCAGCTGCAGACACCATGAGGATCCTGTCCGGGCTCTATGAAGAGGGGAGCGAAAGGATAAACGGTGTCATACACTGCTATTCCTATGCCCTTCCCGATGCGGTCCGGTATGTGAAAAGGGGATTCATGATCGGGATAGGGGGAGTAGTCACGTTCAAGAACAGCCGCAAGCTGAAGGAAGTGGTCAAAGAGATACCGCTGGAGTATATGGTACTGGAGACGGATGCGCCTTATCTGGCGCCGGTCCCTTTCCGCGGTGAGAGAAATGATTCTTCCATGCTGAAGTATGTTGCGGAGACCGTGGCGGATATAAAGGGGATCCCGTCCGCTGAGGTAGAGAGTGTCACATATGACAATGCCATGAGGCTGTACGGACTGTCATGAGCATAGCAGCCGATACCCATTCCATATTGAAGGAATACGGATTTTCCGCCAGCAAACGTTTCGGTCAGAATTTCCTTAAGGACCGGTCCGTGCTGGAGGACATAGTGCGTGCTTCGGGCACGTCAAAGGAAGATATCGTGGTAGAGATAGGGCCCGGACTCGGTACGCTGACCGAATATCTGGCAGCGGCAGCGGGTCAGGTCTATGCCATAGAGGTGGATAAAAAGCTGATCCCGATCTTAAATGAGACATTGTCGGATCTGGACAATGTGGAAGTCATAAATGAGGATATTCTGAAGACCGATCTCGGGAAGATCACAGGTGGCAGGCCTTTCCGGGTGGTGGCGAATCTCCCGTATTACATTACGACACCGGTGATAATGTCTCTTCTTGAGGCAGATCTGCCCTGCCGCTCCATAACCGTGATGGTACAAAAGGAAGTGGGCGAGAGGATGACAGCCCGTCCCAGGTCCAAAGAATACGGGGCTCTGACTTTGGCAGTGGAGTACCACGCAGATACAAGGATCGTTCGCAAGGTTCCGGCGGGGTGCTTTGTGCCGATGCCGAACGTCGACTCCGTTGTGGTACATATGGATATATATGAGGAAAAGCCGGTAAAGGCCGGTAATGAGGAGCTGCTGTTCGGCATAATACGAGGAGCTTTCAACCAGAGAAGAAAGACTCTGGTAAATGCACTCGCAGGCTATGCAGCGCTGGATATTTCCAAGGACCGGATACTGGAAGCCCTGGAGAAAACAGGCGAAAAGCCTACCGTAAGGGGAGAGGAACTGTCTTTGCAAAAATACACCGAACTGACCGACGCACTGTCTGATTGAACAGAATACCATACAAGATGTAGTAATAATCATCAAAGTATGGTACAATATAGCGATTGTCATGGTGTAGTATCGTTTCCGGAGGCAAAGACTTTGGATAAGTATGAAAAAAAGGTTCGGGTCAACCAGATAGTATCCTGCATCAGAAAGGGCGAGTACAAAGAGGCTCAGGACGTTGCGGATACCATCGACTGGAGGCAGGAGAAGAGTATCAGGACCCTTCGCATGGTGAGCGAGGTATATAAGATAAACCGCCGCTATGAAGATGCCCTTACAGTATTGAACCTTGCTTATGAAAGAGATCCCGAAAATCCCATAAAGAAAAAAATCGTATATGATCTGTGCGAGCTGGCCATAAAGATGAACCAGTTCGGCTATGCAGTCAGATTTATGAAGGAGTTCTCGAAGCTCGCACCCAGAGATCCCGGACGCTTCATACTCCAGTACAGACTGCTGAGAGCCACAGATGCCGATTACAACGAGAGGATAGAGCTCCTTGAAGAGTTCAAGCGGAACCACTACGGAGATATGGATGCAAAATGGGCCTATGAGCTGGCCAGTCTGTATCATCTGACCAATCAGTCCGACAAATGCGTGAAGTGCTGTGACGAGATAGCAGTGTGGTTCGTAACGGGTCCGTATGTGATAAAGGCTCTCAAGCTCAAGAAGGAGCACCAGCCCCTTTCATACGAGGAGGAGCAGAAGATCGTATCCGCCGAGGAAGGCGCAAAGCAGGACGAGGTGATCTATCAGAAGAAGCACAGGGCGGATACCGCTCCGGTATATGTGGACACCACTCCCGTGATAGGCGACGGATACAGCACGGCGGACGTGGAGGACAGGATCAGTCCTTCTGCAAGAGAGGCAGAGGCGGCAAGGAACGCCGGCCGGGTATCCGAGCCGGCAGTGCAGCAGGTCACGGAACCGGATCCCGGAGCCTATGAGGGCTTCAGCATAGAGGTAAAGAAGGTCGATCCTTCTACCGAGCCCACCATAAGGATGGCATCCAAGGCGACCGGACCCTCTATCCTTGCCAGGGAGACGACAGTCATCCCGGATGTGAGCAGGCATATCGAGAGACTTTCGGCGGAAAAAGAAACCCCGCCCGTTCAGCCTGAGGAGCCGAAGGCGGCACCCCGTACGGAGATGCCGCAGGAAAAGCCGGCACCGGTACCTGCACAGCCAGAACCCGCAGAGACCGTGAAGCCGGAAGAGCTCAATATATCTGATGCACCCGTACCGGCGGGCGGAGTCACTGCCGCCATACAGGCCCGGCCGGAGATATCCGTAAACGTGGATAAGTTCAGCACCATGAACCTGCAGGCTGAGCTGCGGGAAAATATGGAGAAGCTTCAGGCGGAGACCGGCGAGCCTCTAAGAGAGAAAGAGGAGAAGCTGCCCGAGAGAACGGCTGAACCTGATAAGGAGCTGACCGAGCTCAGACCTACGGATATATCGGACAAGATCTCTACCGTACCGGTACCCGACCCCTTCAAGAACATGATCTCACAGGAATATGACGGCCAGATGTCATTGAACGTGCCCGAAGAGGAAGAGACGGCGGATGAAAAGCAGATCACCGGTCAGATGGATATAGAGAGTATCCTGGCCGACTGGGAAAAGCTTCAGGATGAGGCAAGAGAGAAACGGATCCGTGC
>DNLO01000182.1:0-307 GCA_003488445.1 Lachnospiraceae bacterium
TGACAGTGGCCCTTGTCACCTTTTTCGAGGTGCGCGACATCAACCGGAGGCTTCGCAGTGTATCACTGAACAGCTATGTGGAGCAGACCCTGGTGTCGAACAACTATGTGCTCGCCACATCCGGGGTGGCAGAGGATGCCGGAAGTGCGGGAGTGTCCGTCGATCAGGCCCGGACCACACTGCCGGAGGACTTCTTCGGGACAAGGGTATATCTCACATTCGATGACGGTCCCAGCCACAATACGGAGAAGATACTGGATATACTGAAAAAACACAACGTCAGAGCTACATTTTTCGTTAACGGCAA
>DNLO01000182.1:410-11040 GCA_003488445.1 Lachnospiraceae bacterium
GGTCATGCCCTTGGGATGCACTCCTATTCACACAAGTATTCCGAGATTTATTCTTCAAGGGAGGCATTTGAAACCGACCTTGATAAAATACATTCGCTAATCTATAATGAGACAGGTATCGACACCATGCTGTACAGATTTCCCGGAGGCAGTGCAAATACTGTGAGCAGACAGCCTATGAGCCAGTTTGCGGATATACTTCACAGCCACGGATACGAGTACTACGACTGGAATATATACCCCGGAGACAATACCGGCAGAGCCTACCCAAAGGAGGCCATCGTATCAGGCATCCTGGGTAATATTTCCGAATACAGGGCAGCCATCATACTGCTGCACGATTCGGATACCCACGGGAGCACCGTAGAGGCACTTCCCGAGGTGATAGAGGGGCTTCTGGCCCAGAATGTGCAGTTTTGTGTGATGGACGCAAACACACCTGCAGTACAGCAGATATCTTACTGATACTTTGAAAGCAAGGAGGAAGCAGATGGGATTTTTCAAAGATTTCAAGGATGATCTCTCTCAGGCAGTCGACGAGCTGACTATGGAGGAAGCGGCAGCAGCCCAGAACGATACCGCCAAGTCCGTAGAGGATATCCTGAATGAAGCGGAAGCTCTGGCATCCGTGGATCCGGTGCCGACAGAGGAGCTGCCGGCAGATGATGTCGATCCAGAACAGCTGTCATTTATGGACATGAACATTGAGGCCGATGCCTTACAGGCAGAGGGATCTGACATCGCCACAGAGCTTGCGGAGGATACACCGGCTGCAGACGATGCCGACAGCTTTGATGACGTGAGCTTCGGTGTGACTGAGGATGCTCCTGAGATAGAGGAGATCCCTGATGAGCCGGAGTCGATACCCGATCTGGATGCTCTGCTCGGGGCGGCTGATGAGATCCCCGAAGAGATCGCGGAAGAGATAACTGAGGAGATCCCGGCTGAAGATATTCCCGAGGAGATCCCGAAAGAGATCATTGAAGAGATCCCGGAAGAGATTATAGAGGAGCCCGAAGCTGAGCCCGAGCCCATAGAAGAGGCTGTGATCGAGCCTGAACCGGAGCCCGAGCCCGAAGCTGAGCCCGAGCCCATAGAAGAGGCTGTGATCGAGCCGGAACCGGAACCTGAACCTGAACCTGAACCTGAACCCATAGAAGAGGCTGTGATCGAACCTGAGCCCGAGATCAAGGATGAGCCCGAGCCCATACTGGAGTTTGACGAGGTGAGTGTGGATATACAGGATGAGCCCGCGGAGCCGGAGGAGGAGATATCGATATTCGAAGCCGGCATGAACGAGGAAGAGACAGAAGAGGATCTCAGCATACCCGAAGAGACGTATGAGACAGCTGCCGCACCCGCAGCAGCGAGCAAAATAGACACAAGTATATTTGAGGAGAACAAGAAAATGAGTGAAGAAATCGAATTTGACATCAACGACGGACCTGCTACCGATGAGTCATCAGTGATCACACAGGGGATGACCATCACGGGAGACATCACATCAGAGGGATCCCTGGATGTGATAGGTACGATCCAGGGTAATATAGCCATAAGGGGCAAGCTTACGATCTCGGGAACCATCAACGGCGATTCAAAGGCCGGAGAGATATTTGCAGACTCCGCAAAGATCACCGGAGAGGTGTGCAGCAGCGGATCGGTGAAGATCGGGCAGGCATCCGTGATACTGGGCAACGTATCCGGAACCTCCGCAGTGATAGCCGGTGCAGTCAAGGGTGATATAGACGTGCACGGACCGGTCATCCTCGACACATCCGCCATCGTGATGGGTGATATCAAGTCAAAGTCGGTACAGATCAACAACGGAGCCGTGATAGAGGGACATTGCTCACAGTGCTACGCTGATGTGAGCCCCACTTCTTTCTTCCAGGAACTGAAGGAGTGACAGTATGGCAAAACGCATACTTCTGAAGCTTTCGGGAGAGGCCCTCGCGGGAGACAGAAAGACCGGATTCGATGAGCCTACGGTAGTGAGGGTCGCGGAGCAGGTAAAGCGTCTTACCGACGATGGCATACAGGTCGGAGTCGTGATAGGCGGAGGCAACTTCTGGAGAGGAAGATCCAGCGACAGCATAGACAGGACCAAGGCTGATCAGATAGGCATGCTGGCCACGGTCATGAACTGCATATATGTATCTGAGATATTCAGGTCGGCAGGCATGATGACCAGTATACTCACTCCCTTTGAGATAGGCTCGATGACGAAGCTCTTCTCCAAGGACAGGGCCAATAAGTATTTCGGCAAGGGTCAGGTGGTGTTCTTCGCCGGAGGGACGGGACATCCCTATTTCTCCACGGATACGGGAGTGCTTCTCAGGGCAATAGAGGTGGATGCGGATGTGATCCTCCTCGCCAAGGCCATCGACGGAGTGTATGACAGCGATCCGAAGAGCAACCCGGATGCAAGGAAGTATGACGAACTCAGCATAGACGAGGTGGTGGAGAAGAAGCTGCAGGTGATAGATCTCACAGCTTCGATCATGGCCATGGAGAACAGGATGCCTATGATAGTATTCGGTCTCGACGAGGAGAACAGTATCGTCAGAGCAGCCAGGGGCGAGAAGATAGGAACAAGGATAACGGTATAATAACGGAGGATATCTATGGACGAGAGGATCAACAAATATCAGACAAAGATGGAGAAATCTCTGAGTAATCTCAGCTCTGAATATGCCGCTATCAGAGCCGGAAGGGCGAACCCCCATATCCTGGACAAGGTGATGGTGGACTACTACGGCACGCCTACCCCGGTAGCCCAGGTCGGCAATATCGCCATACCGGAGGCCAGGATCATCACCATCACTCCCTGGGAGAAGAACATGGTCAAGGAAGTGATCAAGGCCATAGAGATGTCGGATATAGGCATCAATCCCGGCAGCGACGGTGCCACGATAAGGCTGGTATTTCCGGAGCTGTCCGAGGAGAGGAGAAAAGAGCTCTCCAAGGAAGTGAAGAAAAAGGCAGAGGACTGCAAGGTTGCCATCAGGAACATCAGACGTGACGGCAACGATGAGATAAAGAAGCTGACAAAAACCGAGGATATGTCCGAGGATTCGGTGAAGGATCTGCAGGATCAGCTGCAGAAGGTCACCGATCAGTACATCAAGAAGGTAGACGAGACTTCGGCAGCCAAAGAGAAAGAGATAATGACGGTATGAGCGCACCGCTCCCGTCAGGCTCCGTGCCGGAGCATGTCGCCATCATACTGGACGGCAACGGCAGATGGGCCAGGAAGAGAGGGATGCCCAGGACCTACGGACATAAAGTAGGCGCCGAGAATGTGGAGACGATCTGCAGGGAAGCCTGGGATATCGGGATAAAGTATCTCACGGTATATGCTTTTTCCACGGAGAACTGGTCCAGACCTGAGGAAGAGGTAGGGACTCTCATGAAGCTGTTCGGCAGCTATATCAAGAGCACCTTCAAGACCGCACCTAAAAATAACATGCGTGTCAGGTTTATAGGTGATCTCGGTGGTTTCACACCGAAGCTCATGGAATCAATGAAGGAACTGGAAGAGTTTACGAGCAGCCTCACGGGGCTGTCTCTTCAGATATGCGTGAACTACGGCAGCAGGGACGAGATCAGAAGGGCAGTCCGGGATATAGCAAAAGAGGTAAAGGAGGGAGCTATCGACCCTTCGGATATAGATGAGGATCTGATAAGCAGGCATCTTGACACGCATGACATCCCGGATCCGGATCTTCTGATCAGGACCTCCGGAGAGCAGAGACTGTCGAACTACCTGCTCTGGCAGATGGCATATACCGAGTTCTATTTTACCGAGGTTGCGTGGCCTGATTTCGACAGAGCCGAGCTGATAAAGGCGTGTGAGGCATACGCCGGCAGGGACCGCAGGTATGGCAGGGTTTAGGACAAGAGCTGTAAGTGCAGTTGTGCTGGTGGCGGTATTGGGATCGGCACTGTATTTCGGAGGTTACTACCTGTGGGCACTCATGCTGTTTGCTTCCGAGACCGGTTTTTTCGAGTTCTCAAGGGCGATGCGTGATCCCTCCGGACGGGATGACATGAAGCCGGATATACTGGAGCTCCTCGGGTACTGCGGTATCGCCGTGCTTTATATCGTGATGCTGGTATGGGACTCGGACGTGCATATCATGTATACTCTGATACTGCTGCTCATAGCACTGATGATAGTCTATGTGCTGCAGTTTCCAAGATACCCCACATCCAAGATGATGCAGATATACTTCGGAGTGGTGTATGTCGGACTGATGCTTTCCTTCGTCTATCTTACCCGTATGGAGAAGCAGGGACTGAAGCTGGTCTGGCTCATCTTCATCTCTTCCTGGATATGTGATACGGCCGCCTATCTTACAGGGATGGCCCTGGGCAGGCACAGGCTGGCACCGGAGCTTTCTCCTAAGAAGAGCGTGGAGGGGGCGATAGGGGGAGTGGCAGGCTCTGCCCTGGTGGGCTTCCTGTACGGACTGCTGATCTCGCCCGATGCGGGAGCTCTGGTATATGCACTGATATCTGCCATAGGAGCCGTGATATCCCAGTTCGGAGATCTTACGGCCAGTGCGATAAAGCGAAACCATGACATTAAAGACTACGGGAAGCTGATACCCGGACACGGCGGCATCATCGACAGATTTGATTCTGTCATAGTGACCGCACCTATAATATACATACTTTCGAGGATATTTGCCTGATATGATGAAAAGACTTGTGATACTGGGGTCCACGGGCTCCATAGGGACACAGACCCTTGACATAGTGAGGGGAAACAGAGACAGACTCTCGGTGGCTGCACTGGCTGCAGGTCATAACGCGGATCTCGTGGAAAGACAGGTGAGAGAGTTCGGCGCGAAGACAGCGGTCCTGTATGACGAAAAGGCAGCGGAGGATCTGAGAGACAGGCTGAAGGACACGGACTGCAGGGTGCTCTCGGGCATGGATGGGCTCATAGAGGCAGCATCGATGCCGGAGGCAGATATAGTGGTGGGAGCCATGGTGGGGATGATAGGCATACGGCCTACCATAGCCGCTGTGGAGGCAGGGCACGATATAGCCATAGCCAACAAGGAGACACTGGTATGCGCGGGACACATCATCATGCCTCTCGCAAAGAAAAAGGGAGTGCAGATGCTCCCGGTGGATTCGGAGCACTCCGCCATATTCCAGTCGCTGCGCTCGGGGCAGCATGATGAGATAGAGAAGATACTGCTCACGGCATCGGGCGGTCCTTTCAGGGGCAGGAAGGCTGATGAGCTCAAGGGGATGACGGCGGCGGAGGCACTGAAGCATCCCAACTGGGATATGGGACCGAAGGTGACCATAGACAGCTCCACTCTTGTAAACAAGGGACTGGAGATCATGGAGGCGCACTGGCTCTTTGATACTCCCGCAGAGAGGATAGAGGTATATGTGCACCCACAGAGCATAGTGCACTCGGCTGTGCAGTTTAGTGACGGAGCAGTGATAGCACAGCTCGGAGTGCCCGATATGCATATCCCAATACAGTATGCACTGTTCTATCCGGAGAGGGTGCCCCTTGGGGGAAAGAGGCTGGATCTATTCGAGGCAGGTCAGCTCACCTTTGAAAGACCCGATACGGATACCTTCAGAGGCCTCGCACTGGCAACAAGGGCAGCAAGGACGGGGGGCAACATGCCGGTGATATTCAATGCCGCCAACGAAGCTGCCGTAAGGAAGTTTCTGAAGGATGAGATAGGCTTCCTTCAGATATACGAACTGATAGAGGAAGCGATGGACAGCGTCGCATACACGAAGGATCCCGACGTGGAAGGGATATTTGAAACCGAAAGAGAGACACTGGAGTTTATAGATGCTCGCTAAACTGCTGATATTTCTGGTCATCATCTCGGTGATAGTGATCGCACACGAGGGCGGACACTGTGTCATAGGGAAGATGAGCGGCATAGGGGTAAAGGAGTTCGCGATAGGACTCGGGCCCACCATCTGGGGGATAAGAAAGGGAGAGACGATGTACTCAATAAAGCTTCTCCCCTTTGGAGGTGTGACTATTTTCGAGGGTGAAGATCCGGACGAAGAGGATTCTCCGAAGTCTTTTCGGAGGGCTCCCGTATCCGCGAGGTTCGCCACAGTATTCGCAGGACCCTTCATGAACTTCGTGCTGTCCTTTGTGCTCTCTCTGATAGTGATAGGGAGCGTAGGCTACGACCTGCCGGTGCTGCAGTCCGTGATAGAAGGATATCCTGCACAGGAGGCAGGGCTTCAGGCGGGAGACAGGATAGTATCCATAGACGGCAGGAGGATGGAGATATACAGGGACATCACTCTTTGGACCATGTTCAACGGGGGGAAAGAGGCTTCTGTAGTCTATGAGAGAGACGGGGCGCAGTATCAGACCACCATCACTCCGAAATACGATGAGGAAGAGGGCAGGTATCTCTTCGGCTTCAGAGGACCGGAAGGATATACGAAGGGCGGTCCTTTACAGGTGCTCAGATATTCCCTTACGGAGGTCAGATACTGGATAGAGGTCACCCTCAAGAGTATCATCATGATGTTCCGTGGACAGCTCACGGTGAACGATCTCTCGGGACCCGTGGGTGTGGCCGATGTGGTAGGAGATGTGTACGAGAGCTCCAAGCCCGCAGGAGCATATTATATCTGGATCAATATGCTGTCGCTCGTTGTGCTGCTCACCGCTGATCTGGGTGTCATGAATCTGCTGCCCTTCCCCGGACTGGACGGCGGCAGGCTGCTGTTTATAATATACGAGGCAGTCACCCGCAGGAAGCCGAACGAGAAGGTAGAGGGCATAATCAATATGGCAGGGATGTCTTTCCTGATCGTCCTGATGTTCTACGTGCTCTTCAATGACATCACGAGGATGATGAAATAGATCGTGTTGCATTTTGTCCCAAGCTGTGATAGTATCGTTTTCAATCTGAAAGCATTTTCGTCTTAGATTTCCAACTGACAGATTCATAACTGAACGACATCTGGAGGCTCTTTATGTACCTTTGTAACGAAAGATACAAGGTGATAGGGCGTCTCGGGAGCGGAGGTTTCTCCGAGGTGTATCTGGCTGAGGACCGGGTGCTGCACAAGACCTGGGCGGTAAAAGTGATATCAGTCCATGATATGCCTGAAGAGGTACAAAAGGATACGGCTCGAAACGAGCTCGGCATACTGACCAGAGTCTCCCACCCGGGCATAGTCCGCATCACTGATGTATTCATATCTGAAGAGAGGGTCTGCATCGTCATGGACCATGTGAAAGGCATGGATCTGCAGAGGCTGATGGAGTCCCGGAAGAAAATCCCGCGAAAAACCAAATATAAATGGATGAATGAGATCTGCGATGCCCTGGAATACCTTCATGGCATGGAACCGACCATAGTGGTCGGGGATCTGAAGCCGAAGAACATCATGATAAGACCGGACGGTCATGCGGTACTGATAGACTTCGGAGCCGCATCCGACAGGGCCGCCACGGTGGATGACTATGTCTTCGCGAGCAGGGGATATGCTTCTCCCGAGCAGATAGAGGGCAAGGGCGCAGACGTACGGAGCGATATCTATGCCCTGGGAAGGGTGATCGGCTTCCTCACAGGAGACGGCTCTTCCCCGTGGATGAAGCTGATCGTAAAGAAATGTACCGCACGGGACCCGGACAGGAGATATCAGAGTGTGGCAGCGGTAAAGAGAGATCTGATCATGGCATGGGGAATGAAGTATCTCATCGTGGCTGCAGCGGTACTCACAGCGACTGTCGTCGCAGTCACGGCCCATATGAGGAGGAGCAATGCCAGCGTGAACGACATGGCGAGGATGGAGCAGGCCTACTCCCAGGCACTGATGTGCTTCTATGATATGCAGGACTATGACAGTGCGGCCAAATATCTGGAGGAGGTGTCGGAGGAGGTCTATCCGGAGGCCGCCTACTACAGGGAGATGACCAGACTGTGCCTTGCAGATGAGCCCGATATCAAAGCTGTGGAGAGCGTGATGAAGGAGTTTGAGAGATTCAATGAAGACAGTATCGGAGATATCGGGGCGGAAAGATACGTGAAAAACGTCCTCTGCATGGCGAGTGTCTGGGTCGCAGAGCCCGGAAAGGATGAAGCCGGAAGCTACAGGGCCGAAAGGATGATAAGACAGGCACTTGGAAAGGCAAAAGACGGCATCATCCCTGCCAGAGAGGAGGGAGCCCTGCTGGATATGCTGATAGGGATCATGCTTGAGCGGGAAAGAGAGGATGATGGGTCTTTGGAAACGGACAGGGATGAGCTGCTGAAGGCGATGGACAGGAGAGTATCAATAGCTGAGGACACCAGCGATACAGCGGCGGCCGTGGCATATCTCATGGACAAGGCAGCGTATCTGGCGGGCACCGGCGAGTACCGGGAGGCACTGGATGTATACGGGCAGGCAGAAGACGAATACCCGAAGGATGCAGGGATAAGATATGCCTCGCAGATGTCACTGATGATGAAGCTCGGATATGACATAAGGGATGTGGAGAAGGTGTGGAGCCTGGCGGAAGAAGCAGGGGTCACGGATGATGATAACGCATACAGACTGATAAGAGAAAGGATGGATACATATGAAAGTGATAAAGAAGAACATGACGAGACTGAGACGGATGATGATACAGCTTTTTATCCTGGCGGAGGCGATCTGCCTGTGTGAGTGCCCGCATACGGCCTACGCGTCACAGACAGGTGACGGCAGGTATTATACTGCCCGTGACATGACAGGCAGAGAGGTGGTCTTCGACAGCGACGGGTATACCAGATGCGCAGGGCCCGTAAGGATCGTCTTCGACACGACTGCTTTGGCGGAGGGGGAGGAGCTTTTGTATGATGACGGCAGCACCCTGAACCCGGTGGAGAATGGGGAGTATGTGATATCCGCAAAGGAGCCTGATGGTGAGGGAGTGAGCTTCTACCTTAAGGATGCAGCGGGAGAGCTGATAAGGCTGAACGACAGACCCCTGCACCCGGAGATCACCGAAGGGATATATGAGAGTCCCGAAGCATGCACAGAGCCGGATCAGGAGGGATATGTGATAAGGGTGAAGCCTGCCTCATACATGCACACTTATGTCAGAGTGAAGGGTGCAAAGAACGGGATCCTGGAGGAGATAGACAGTGAGACCTCGATATCTGTGCATGATGACGGCGAATACTATGTGGAGGTATACAGCGAGGACGGCATGGGACACAGGTCGTATGCCGATATCGAAAGCAGGCTGGTACTGGACAGACAGCCTCCGGTCATGGGAGAGACAGAGGAGATACCCGCCGTATCGAATGGACCTGTGAGGGTGAAGCTTACGGCATATGATGAGGTCTCCGGAGTGGAGGGTATATATATCAGAGCAGGAGACGGCGAAGCCGTAAGAGCCGACACTCTGGAGCTGTTCCCGCCTTTTCGCGGAGATGTAGTCTGCTGGGCTGTGGATAATATGGGCAATATATCGGACAGCATATGTCTTGGAGAGGATATAACGGCAGACGACCGGCCGCCTGCAGTGGAGATATCGAAAGCGGATACAGACGGGAAAAAGCTCTCGGTGACATATGCGGCGTACGACGACATCTCAGGTATAGAGAGCGTCCGGATATATGAAGGGAAGAAGTGCGTATATGAAGGAGACAGGGATAAGGAAACTGTGACTCTGGATATGGGAGGACTGATATACGGTGACAGGACATATACGCTCAGGGCTGTTGACAGAGCAGGCAACGAGGCATCAGGCAGCTTTACCGTGAGCAGACAGGACGGTGCGGCACCTGCGGTAGAGCTCAGCGGAGCAGAGGACAGGGGTATCTACGGCGGGAACGTGGATATCAGGATAGACACCTCGGATGACTCCGGAGACAGATGCAGTGTGAAGGGGACTGTGACGGAGTACAGCCTTGCGGGAGAATACAGAGGTGAGACGGTGAGAGAGCCGGGAGGCGGTGAGGGTCCCTTCGTGCTTCACTTTGACCGGAGCGGGGTATATATAGTGCGTGCCCTGGCTTCGGATGAGGCGGGCAATACCTCTTCGGCTACGCTGGCATTTGCCATAGACCGGGAGGCACCGGCGATCAACGGCCTGGAAGGGCTGGAGGGGCGCAGACTGAAGAGCTTCATGCTGGACAGGAAAAAGGATATGGTGACGGATGACAGTCTGGTACAGTACGATATCAGGCTGAACGGGATCAGATACGAGGGCAACGAGATAACAAAAAAGGGCAGGTACAGGATGCAGATCCATGCAGTGGATGAATTCGGCAACACCAGTTCAAAGGATCTGAGCTTTACCATAGCGGATGATGAGGGGAAGAAGTCCTGAATCTCAAGATATATGGACCGGGTGGTACGAGCTGCGGCACATATGGTAGAATGAGTATCAAATCTTATCAGGGAGAGAACGCGATATGTACAGAGACGAAACAAAGACGATACACATCGGTGACCGCGTCATAGGCGGCGGCAATCCGATACTGATACAGTCGATGACCAATACCAGGACCGCAGATGTGGAAGCCACCGTGGCACAGATACACCGCCTGGAGGATGCGGGATGCGATATAGTGCGATGCACGGTGCCTGACAGTGAGGCCGCAGCTGCCATCTCGAAGATAAAGGAGCAGATAAG
>DNLO01000182.1:11164-17113 GCA_003488445.1 Lachnospiraceae bacterium
GCTGACAAGATAAGGATCAATCCCGGCAACATAGGAGGAGAGGACAGGCTGGTAAAGGTGGTCGCAGAGGCAAAGAAGAGGGATATACCTATCAGAGTGGGAGTCAACTCCGGCTCGCTGGAGCGGGAGCTTGTGGACAAATACGGGGGAGTCACCGCGGACGGGATCGTGGAGTCGGCTCTGGACAAGGTCGGCATGATCGAGAGAGCCGGTTATGACAACATCGTGGTATCCATCAAGTCATCGAATGTGATGATGGCCGTGGATGCCCACAAGAAGCTTGCTCCCCTGTGCAGATATCCGCTTCATGTGGGGATCACCGAGGCGGGCAGCGTGGTGTCCGGAAACCTCAAGTCGGGTGTGGGGATAGGCATCATACTGTACGAGGGTATAGGGGATACCATCAGGGTATCTCTTACCGGAGACCCTGTGGAGGAGGTAAAGAGTGCCAGGATGATACTGAGATCTTTGGGGCTGCGTAGCGGTGGCATAGAGGTGGTATCCTGCCCGACCTGCGGCAGGACCAGCATAGATCTGATATCCCTTGTCGACAGGGTGGAGAAGATGCTGGAGAAGTACCGTGACAGGAGCCTGAAGGTAGCCGTCATGGGATGCGCCGTGAACGGACCCGGAGAAGCGAAGGAGGCGGACATAGGTGTCGCCGGAGGAGTCGGAGAGGGCCTCATCTTCAGAAAGGGAGAGATCATAAAGAAGGTAAAAGAAGAAGAGATACTGGGAGCACTGGAAGATGAGATCGCAAAGATCGTTCTTTGAAACATTCCCCGAGTACGTACCATCCACGGATGAGCTGAAGGATCTTTTGACGGAGGTCTCCGTGACACGTGTGCTCCTTAATTCCACGAGATCCAAGGTGGGCATCTATATAGACAGCCCTCACATCATACACAAGGATGAGCTCTACAGGATCAGAAAAGAGCTGGAAGCGAGCATGGATCCCAAGGGCAGGACAAAGGTAGTGATATATGAGCACTTCAGCCTGTCCTCCCAATACGATGCGAAGAATTTCTATGACGAGTACAAGAGGAGCATCGCCTATGAGATGAAGGCAGAGCATCCGGTGATGTATTCGATCTATCACAGCGGGTCGAAGGAGTTCCGCGAGGGAGGCCTGCTCTGTCTGACGCTCCCCGACACGGTAGTGGCACATGATGTGGAGGACAGCCTGAGGGACTATATCTCATCTGTCTTCACCGAGCGTGCCGGCCTGGACTGCGGGGTGAGCATAGAGTACGAGAAAGCCGAAGCCTCTCCGGAGAGACTGGAGGCGGAGCGGCGCGTACAGCAGGAGATAGCAGCGATATCCGGCAGATACGCCAGGGCGAAGGAGACTCCCAAGGAAAGCCCCAAGCCCTTCAGGAGAGCGGACGGGAAGAAGTGGAACAGGACTCCGGGGACGACAGAGCGCACCTATCCGGTCAGACGGAGAAGTGCATCAGTGTCGGATGATCCCGATGTGATATACAGGGATGATGTACCGGGGGAGGTGATCCCCATAGCCGACGCGGAGAGCGTACCCGGCGAGATCACCGTCAGAGGTGAGATAGTCAGCTACGAGGACAGGCTCGTAAAGGACGACACCATGCTCCTGATGAAGTTCGATATCACTGATTATACCGATACCATAGGTGTGAGGATCTTCGCCGATCCGGAGGACGGAAAGAAGCTCAAGGAGGATATCAGAGTAGGCAGGTTCATCAAGCTGAGAGGCGTGATATCCATCGGGAAATACGACAAAGAGACGGCCTTCAATTCCGTGAGCGGCATAAGGCGGATAAAGGACTTCAGGACGAAGAGGGAAGACAACGCCGTAAGGAAAAGAGTGGAGCTTCACTGCCATACCAAGATGAGCAATATGGATGCGATCTGTGACGTGGAAAAGGTCATATCCTGTGCGGACAGATGGGGGTGGAGTGCCGTCGCCATAACGGACCACGGATCGGTACAGGCCTTTCCGGCGGCAAACCATACGAAGGTGAACAACAAGGACTTCAAGATCATCTACGGTATGGAAGGATACATGGTGGATGACATGAAGACCGCAGTGGACGTATCGGGAGATCCGGACACAAGCATACCCTGCAGGCTCGATGACACCTTCTGTGTCTTCGACATAGAGACCACGGGATTCTCTCCCGTGCACAACCGGATCATAGAGATAGGTGCCGTCATAGTACAGAACGGTGTCATAGTGGACAGCTACGATGAGTTCGTAAACCCCGAGGTGCCCATACCCTACAGGATCACCAAGCTCACGACGATCACCGATGACATGGTGAAGGATGCGGACACCATAGACAAGGTACTTCCCAGATTCCTGGAATTTACCAGGGGAGCGGCTCTCGTCGGACACAACGTGACCTTCGATGTATCCTTCATCGCCGAGAATGCGAAAAGGCTCGGGATACCCTTCGACCGTATCTACGCCGATACACTCATGCTGTCACGCATCATACTGCCGAGGCTCGGAAGACATACCCTGGACCGCGTGGCAAAGGAGCTTGGCGTGGTGCTCACGCAGCACCACAGGGCCGTGGACGATGCCACCGCCACAGGAGGCATATGGGTGAAGCTGTGCGAGCTGATGAAGGACAGGGGCATAGAAGAGGTCTCGGATATCAGGGAAAAGCTCGCTCTGCCCGACGAGGCTATGCAGCATCTGATCACGAAGCATATCACCATACTGGCCAAGAATGAGACCGGACGTGTCAATCTCTACAGGCTGGTTTCCATGTCTCATGTCAGATATTTCGGAGGCACATACGAGAAGGTGCCAAGGATACCCAAAAGTGAGCTTATACGCCACAGGGAGGGGCTCATCATCGGCAGCGGCTGTTCGAGGGGCGAGCTCTACCAGGCCCTCATAGACGACAGACCCGAGAGTGAGATAGCGAACATCGTAAGCTTCTATGATTTCCTGGAGGTCCAGCCGCCCGAGAACTACAGGCGTCTGCTGGAGGGAGACAACGATCTGAAGACGATGGAGGATCTGCAGGAGATCGGCAGGAGGATCACGGAGCTGGGAGAGCAGTGGAACAAGCCTGTCTGTGCCACGGGAGACGTACACTTTCTGGATCCCGAGGACGAGATATACAGGAGGATTATCAAGTTCGGCCGGGGCAAGGACAAGGATAAAGAGAACGACAGGGAATGGCTCATGAAAAAAGACGCGGAGGCAGAGCAGCCCCCGATGTACCTGCGTACCACGGATGAGATGATGGAGGCCTTCCAGTATCTGGGCAGCGACAAGGCGAGGGAGATTGTCATAGACAATACCAATCTGATAGCGGATATGGTGGACCGTATCCATCCCGTAAGACCGGACAAGTGTCCTCCCGTCATAGAGCATTCCGACGAGATTCTGAGGGAGATCTGTACCAGAAGAGCTCACGAGCTCTACGGAGAGGAGCTTCCGCAGATAGTACAGGACCGTATGGAGACCGAGCTGAAGTCCATCATAGGCAACGGCTATGCCGTGATGTATATCATAGCCCAGAAGCTGGTGTGGAAGAGCAATGAGGACGGATATCTGGTGGGCAGCCGGGGATCCGTGGGATCCTCTTTCGCGGCATATCTTGCGGGTATCACCGAGGTCAACTCCCTGCAGCCCCATTATCTGTGCCCGAAGTGCAAGTATTCGGACTTTGATTCGGAAACGGTAAAGCAGTACCGGGAGAGCAACACCTGCGGCATAGACCTGCCGGATGCGGTATGTCCGGTCTGCGGAGAGAAGCTCCTTAAGATGGGCTTTGACATACCCTTCGAGACCTTCCTTGGATTCAAGGGAGACAAAGAGCCCGACATAGACCTGAACTTCTCCTCGGATTATCAGTCCAAATCACATAAATATACGGAGGTCATATTCGGTGCGGGCCATGCCTTCAGAGCAGGTACTGTGTCTACGGTCAACGACAAGACGGCATACGGATATGTGAAGAACTACTACGAAAGACACGGCATGCATATCAGGGGGTCGGAGATCAACAGGCTGGTACAGAACTGTACCGGGATCCTCAGCACCACAGGACAGCATCCCGGAGGCATAGTCGTGCTCCCTCACGGAGAGGAGATGGAGACCTTCACTCCCATACAGCATCCTGCGGACAAGATGGACGATCCCACGATCACCACGCATTTCGACTTCCACTCCATAGATCACAACCTGCTGAAGCTGGACAATCTGGGACACAAGGACCCAGCGATGATCAAGTTCCTGCAGGATATAACGGGAGTGGATCCCACGGGCATACCCTTAGATGACAAGAAGGTGATGTCTCTCTTCCAGGACACATCGGCGCTGGGGATCACGAGTGCGGATATAGGGGGGACTCCCAACGGATCCATGGGACTGCCGGAGTTCGGTACGGACAATGCAATATCCATGGTAATGGAGGCCAAGCCCAAGAACTTCACGGATCTGGTGCGCATATCCGGACTTTCCCACGGCACCGCGGTGTGGCAGGGCAACGCGCAGGATCTGATACTGAACGGCATAGCCACGCTGGACACCTGCATATGCTGCAGGGATGACATCATGCTCTACCTGATAGGAAAGGGACTGGACAGTCAGGAGTCCTTTAAGATCATGGAGAACGTCAGAAAGGGCAAGGTGGCCAAGGGAAAGTGCGAGCAATGGGAGGAGTGGAAGGCAGACATGCTCTCTCACGGAGTACCGGAGTGGTACGTCAAGTCCTGCAACACCATAGAGTACATGTTCCCCAAGGCACACGCGGCAGCCTACGTCATGATGGCCTTCCGTATAGCCTGGTTCAAGGTCTATATGCCGCTGGCCTATTACTGTGCTTTCTTCACCACGAGAGCGAAGGGCTTCTCCTATGAAAAGTGCTGCAGGGGACCCGAGGTGCTGTCGGGGATCATGGCTGATTACATGAGGAGAAAGGAGTTTCTCACCGATCCGGAAAAGAATGAGCTGCACGACATGAGGATAGTGCAGGAGATGTATGCGAGAGGACTGGAGTTCTGTCCCATCGACCTGAACAGGGTATCGGCCAGGGATTTCCAGATGGTGGACGGCAGGATCATGCCCGCCCTCTCATCCATAGATGCCATAGGGCCGAAGGTGGCGGATACGCTGATAGGAAGGCTTGCGGCTTCACCGGACAGAGGAGAGTTCCTCTCCAAGGATGATTTCTGCGCCAGGAGCGGGGCTTCACCTGCAGTGGCGGACAGACTGCAGGAGCTGGGGATACTTGGGGATATCCCGGAATCAAACCAGCTGTCATTATTCGATATGTAGGCCTGCGTTTTTTGACAGTAAAATACGTATAATATAGAATGATTAAAGGGATCGGACAACAGGACCTGTATCCCATGAAAGTACAGAATGGAAGGAAATATGGAAGAGAATACGGAAAAGAAAAAGCCTCACAGGAGGCGGCACAACCGCAACAGGAATAAAGACAAGGACAAGATCCAGAACCGGGAGAAGCCGGAGGAGGCAGCGGCCGCCCAGAGCAAGGAAAAAGGCGAGGCGGGGCCGAAGCGCGGCAGATCCAAAAGACATGAGGGTCACCGCAAGAGCGATGCGCCGGAGAAAAGGGACGGAGTCGAGGCCGCCGAGGTTTCGGAGAAGCCCAAGCGGGAGCCCGAAGAGGTCATTTTCGAATTCACATGGGCTGATGCCTGGGGGCTCTACGGCACCGGCTATCACATAGTGATAAAGGACAATCCCGAGAAGCAGTATCTGTCCTGGTCCGTGGATCTGAAGTACGGAGAGATGCGCATAGGACAGAGGCTGCAGGAGTTCCTTGATGATATCAAGGCATGCGGACTGTCGGCCTGGGACGGTCAGAGATATACCAAGCCCGGCATCATAGACGGCGACACCTGGTATGTTAAGGTGAACAGTCTGACCCTCAAGTGTGAGGCTCAGGGGACGAACGAGTATCCTGCAGAGTGGAAAAAGCTCCT
>DNLO01000147.1:0-2170 GCA_003488445.1 Lachnospiraceae bacterium
CTCCAGCACCTGGACCGTCATCAGCTTGAATGCCTCAAGCTTCTGTTTGATCAGGCTGTCTACCTTCGTGCCCTTTTTGATGGCGACCTTGTCGCCTACTGTTATATCCTCTCCGATCTGCATTCCGTCCTGCAGAGCGGACGTCACGACTGTCTTCATACTGTGCCCTCACAAGAAATCACCCACACTATATTGTAGTATAATTCTACGGGAGTTTTATGTCAACGTGGTGTTTTTGATACCGAAAGCTAAAAATATGCTTGCAATGGGCGTATATATCTGATAGAATACCAAATGTTGCGACTCAGGCAAACAATACGTAAGGGAGGTGTAGACATGGCAAAGTGTGCAGTATGTGGCAAGAGTGTTCATTTCGGAAACAATGTCAGCCATTCACATAGAAGATCCAACAGGATATGGAACTCAAACATCAAGAGAGTGAAGTGCAAGGTAAACGGAGCTCCCAAGCGCATCTATGTATGCTCAAGATGTTTAAGATCAGGTGCCGTAGAAAGAGCCTGAATTTACAGAATTCACTTTGATATTAAAGACCAGCCGTTGAGGCTGGTCTTTTTGTATATCTTATTTCATCCCGTTCCGGTCAGAGCTCCGTATCCGCTCCGCCATCCTCTCCAAAGGCGATCTCGATTGCATCATCGTTCTCCACTCCCGGTGCTGCGGGATCAGCCTTGTCGGTAAACTTGTTCACCAGATCCGGCACCATGTCCAGGATCTTCGTCACCGCATCCTGATTGCGGATATTCACGAGCTTCGTCACACCCTTCGATATCACGAGCACGGATGAAGGTGTCATCCTTCCGCCTACTCCGCCGCCGCCGCCGGGCTTCTTCTCACCTGTGGTAGCTCCTGTTCCCATGCCGAAGGTCACATCCACCAGAGGTATGATGATGGTGTCATCCACCTTCTTCGGCTCTCCCACCACCGTCTTTGTGGAGAAGAAATTGCTCATCCCTCTCATCAGTGAGGTTATCATTCCGTCAAAATCCATGTTTGCCACTGTTATTTCCTCCTGTCAGCTTCTTATGGCCTGTATCTGTCTGTAAAGCCTTCTTATGTCTTTGTTAAAATATATCCTGATCGCTGCTATGAGCACGAATATCAGCTGAATGTGACCCTTCGCCCAGATATCCGCATCTATGATCTTCTCATCAAAATCCGGCTCCAGTACCAGATGCTCCCTGTATATCGGATAGAGTGAATAGATCACCCCTGCCGTCTCTCCGGTGGATGCCGGGTCCGACAGTCCCAGATGAAGTCTCAACCTGCCTTTCCTCGGAAGGACATGCTTCAGCAGTATCTTCACCCTGTACAGAAGCTCTGCCACCGCTTCCTGATCCCTCTCATCGTTCAGGATGAAAAGGATACGGCGGATCTTTACCACCGTCTGCTTCATTCTATCATAAAGCCCGGCCATTTTGAATTTTAATTTATCGAACGGGGAGTCACCCTCCTTGGCATCATCTTCATCTGCGGTCTGAAACGACCTGCCCGGATACACCTTAAAGCACAGGAGCCTGACAGCCATGTCAGTGTCGTCCCCGTCCTTTGTATAGAAGAAATTAATGATATGAAGTATCCAGGAGCCCTTAAGTCCGGCATGCATTCCCCCGTGATGACTGTCTCCCTCTGTACTGCCCGTCCGGCTCTCTGCCTCTTCTTCAGCCATCTCATCAGGGGCATCACCGCCATCGAGATAGCTCGCCTCTCCCCTGTAATGTATAGGCACGAAGAGCACTATCGCCAAAAGCACCAGTATCAGACACAGGATCACAAGAAGGATGATACCTGTCACTTTCAGTATCTGGAGCACTATCATTGAAAGAGCCTCTCCACATAGGAGCGGACTGATCCGTCCCCCTCTTCGGAAGCGGCATCTATGATGCGCTTTACGACCTCCACAGCCTCGTCCTTATCGCCTGCGAGACCGCAGATATGCAGATCATCACCCTTCTTATAGTAGGGCTGCATCAGCTGCTTCGCATCGAAGTATTCCAGCGGATCGATGCCGTTTCCTGCCAGACAGATGAGATATGTGTTCATCATGAGCCGTCTCTTCTGCAGTTTTTTTATGATCCTTATGGAGTCGCCTCTCACGCTCTCACCAAGGAACATCCTCTTCGCGAAAACCATGAAGAGAGTATACCATAAA
>DNLO01000147.1:2261-2912 GCA_003488445.1 Lachnospiraceae bacterium
AGTCAGACCGAAGCCCCTTTCATACAGATAACTGCTGCCGTATGCCAGAGAGCCGTCAGCCTGCTCTTCTACCACGGGAATGTTCACGGGAAGATGCCCCAGGGGTTTCTCCGCCCCGAAGACAGTCCTGATCGCGGCATTGACATTTGCATTCCTTGCAGGCATGCCCGATCCGCTGTCAGTCTTCTCCATGGGATCCATGCCAAGACCTGCACCCATATACCCGAGGATCACGGCATCCGCATCCTTGTATATCGCTGCATCGTAGGGAAGGTTCTCGCTGATCAGTACGAACCTGCCCCCGGCCTTATGTGTATCTGCCAGTGCTTCCTGCAGTGCTATGAGCTGCGGATTCTCCTTATCAAGCACACCGCTTCCCGCAGCATACGAAAAGGCAATGACTGTATCTGCCTCCGCGATCTTATCCTTCATCTCATCCGTATAATGGATCCAGGTCCTTATCGCAGGGATGATCATCTGTGATATCTTTTCATCCATAGACATCTTTGAGATAACCCTGTCGATCTTTCCCGAAGGGTCGCTCCCAAAAGAACAGCCGGTCATCGTAAAGATGACTGACATCATAGTCAGCAAAGCGATCGCGGGAGCGATCATCCTACATATCTTTTTCATAAACAATACTCTCCTTTT
>DNLO01000149.1:0-10625 GCA_003488445.1 Lachnospiraceae bacterium
GACCTGCACACTCCAATGTAACGTTGTCTCCGTCCTTTTTCACCGTTGCATCCAGGAAGTTCATCTGGGGTGATCCCATGAAACCTGCAACGAACAGATTCGAAGGCTTGTCATACAGATTCTGAGGTGTATCTACCTGCTGTATGATACCGTCCTTCATGACTACTATACGATCTCCCAGAGTCATAGCCTCTGTCTGATCGTGTGTGACATATATTATGGTCGTTCCGAGCTTCTGGTGAAGCTTTGCTATCTCGGTCCTCATCTGCACACGAAGCTTTGCGTCAAGGTTTGACAGCGGCTCATCCATGAGGAAGACCTTGGGGTTACGGACGATGGCACGTCCCATAGCCACTCTCTGTCTCTGTCCGCCGGAGAGAGCCTTGGGCTTCCTGTCAAGAAGTGCTGTCAGATCGAGGATCTTTGCTGCTTCCTTGACCATCTTGTCTATCTCGTCCTTCGGGACCTTCCTGAGCTTCAGTCCGAATGCCATATTGTCATATACTGTCATATGAGGATACAGAGCATAGTTCTGGAATACCATGGCGATATCCCTGTCCTTGGGCTCCACATCATTGACTACTCTGTCACCGATCTTGAGTTCGCCGGACGAGATCTCCTCAAGTCCTGCTATCATACGAAGCGTGGTCGATTTACCGCATCCCGAAGGTCCTACGAAGATTATGAACTCCTTGTCCTGGATCTCAAGATTGAAATGCTTGACTGCTTCAAATCCATTGGGATAAACCTTGCAGATATCCTTTAATGAAAGACTGGCCATAGAATAATTATCCTCCTGTTTTGTAGATTATCTGAAAAAACCGCCGGATGCCCTGGGGCAACCAACGGTAAAAGTATAGCAATTTCATATCGGTAAGCCAATGCTACAACTCACCAAAAATAACCTGCAATTTTAGTTAATTATTCATGCCGGGAGATATCTATGACAGGACCCTCCAGCTCTTCCCCATAATAAGCCACTCTGTTCTTGCCATGTCTCTTGGCCTCATATACGGCTGCATCTGCTGATTTGTAGAGCGACTCGAAGTCGGCTCCGTCCTGACTGAACACTGCACCACCTATCGATGCGGTACACTTGTACTGTACATACTCTCCCACCTTGAAGCTCCTGAAGAAGCTGAGGAGCTTTTCTGCTTCGCGCTTCTTTGTCTCCTCGTCTCCCGGCACGTTCTTCATCACCACCAGGAACTCATCTCCTCCTATACGACCCACTATATCAGTAGCCCTGAACAGAGTGGAAAGACCCACTCCCAATCCGGCGAGCAGCTCATCTCCGAATGCATGGCCCATGGTGTCATTGACCTTCTTGAAGTTATCTATATCGATCATGTACAGTATCGCAGTCTCGCCACGCTGTCCCGCTTCGATCAGGTAGTCGGTGACCTTCTGCTCCGTGGATATCTTGTTCAGCAGTCCTGTCAGGAGGTCTGTCTCTGCCTTTTCCTGGAGAGACTGGTTATGCTTGTGGTTGGCAGCTTTGTTGGCCAGATTGATGGCGAGTATCGCCACAAAGAACGCTATCATGGCCACGACGACCCTTATGAGTATGCTCTCCATAGCTCCGTATGATGTCTCGCTCTCATTGATCAGATAGCTCTGGGTCACTATCGAGGCGATGCTGAGTCCGCCATATGCGGAGGGATCGTACACTATCAGCCTGTCTTCGCCGGACACATTGCAGTTGGTATAGCCCGAGTTGCGGTTTGTGAGATTGTTCTTTACTCTTCCCTCGCTGGCATTATCTATCGAAATGCTATCCGAATCGAAGATATTGTCGCCTCTGGATACTATATTCCGTCCGGCCGCACTGACAATAGTGCCGTCATTGCTGACCAGCACATAGCATGTCCTTCCGTCGAACTTGCTGCTTACGGGAATGTCATAGAAATTATCGAGTACAAAAGTGTACTCCAGGGCATATGTGTAGTTGCCGTTTGAATCCCTGACGGGAGAGTAGATGCACATATACCACGATCCGCCCCTTGAAAAGGGGTCGGCCGTCACGTAGTGACCTTCCGAGATACATCTCTTCATTGCATCCAGGTCCGTGGCATCGGTCGCGGATCCATTCCCGGAATACCCTCTGCCGGTCACATCGAGCAGTCTTACCTCTGTAGACAGCGCCGGCTCTTTGGTAGGCTCCAGCATCTCCCTCACTATACCGCTTATCTCCGTATCCTTGGCTAACTCATAGGAGGTCGCCTGGGATGCCGCTTCTGCCGCCGCTATGGATGCCGCTACCTTTCCGTCAAATCCCGCTACTATGGTATCGTTGTACTCAGATACCCTCTGGCGCACGGCATACATCGCGTTGCTCTTCATATTGGAAGAAAAACTGTACAGGGTGACCAGCACGTATATGAACAATATCGCTGTCGGCACTACCCACTGCGTAATACTGACGATATTTATATTGCTGTCACTGCTCTTTTTTACTTTCATCCGTTATACCTGTTGCTCTGTCCGCTCCCTCTGTCAAAGCCACATCCTGCGCTGCAGTCACATACTCCTCATCCGGACCCGTCTCAGCCCCTTCATCTGCCGGGATATATGAAGCGAATATCCTTATAAAGAGATAGGAGTTCGCATACGCCGGGACAGCAAATCCGAGGCAGATATAAAGGGGTGCCAGCAGACTCCTCCCGTTCTTTATCATCCCTATCACTGTGATCACAGGAAAGATCACGTTGATACACACTATGGCCAGCGTAAGCGGAAAGTGCCGTATACTCATGATCAGTGCATTCTTCAGGGTCTGCACGGTGGAGTTATAAAACTTGGCCAGGACCGGAAATACATAGGCAAGAGCCATTATGTAGAACAGTCCGCATGCCATTACCAGCACCGTAAAAGCACCCGCCGCAGGAAAAGACTCTCTATAGGTGGATGCTATCCTGTAATCAAAGTACATTATCGATCCGACCACGAAGAATATCAGCCAGATCACGGTCGCCTGCACAAAGTTCTGTCTGAAGGATCTGAAATAGTCCTTCAGGATGTATGTTTCCTCATCCTTTACCATCTTCATGGTCACGTAATACAGGGCCGTAAATGCTGCCCCGACCGTGACAAAAGGAATGGAACACACAAGTGTGATCAGATTGAGGATGAAGAGACTTCCCAGCTTGTCAAGTGCTCTGAAAAAGCCGCTATCATAATCAAAAAGTCCCTTCATTCCCTGCTGAGTCTCCAAAAATCAAAATCAGAAATATTATACGCTTTAATACCCGTGATTGCAATAAAAGCTGTCAATACCATTCCTTGAGCATCGGGTACAGTTTTTTATACTTCTGATAGCGATCCTCATACCTTGCGGCTATCTCGGGATCGGGATGTATGGTCCCTTCCATCTTGACTATCTTTCCGGCCGCCTCTTCGACAGAAGCATATTCACCGGCTGCCACGGCTGCAAGTATGGCTCCTCCCATGGAAGGCCCCTGATCGTTGGCAGGTACATCCACATCTATGTTCAGGATATTGGCCATCATCTTCTTGGGGAGCTCTCCTCTTGCTCCTCCTCCGCAGATACGTGTGCGCTTCACGTCTATGCCGAGTGCCCTTGCCACCTCGTAAGAATCTCTGATGCCGAAAGATATACCCTCCATGACTGCCTGGAGCATATCTGTCCTGGTGCTGTCCATCGACATGCCGATAAAGGCAGCTCTTGCATTGGGATTGTTGTACGGAGACCTCTCGCCCATCAGATAGGGCATGAAGTAAACATTATTGTTGCCCAGCTTGTCGTCTGTTATCTTGCCCTGCTCTCCCGCATAGTCGTCGGTGCCGAGGATATCCTCAATGAACCACGCCTTGCAGGATGCCGCTGACAGCATACAGCCCATCAGGTGATAGTACCCGTCGGCATGTGCAAAGGAGTGAAGTGCGTTAAATGAATCCACCTTGAACTCATGACTGGATATAAATATCGTCCCCGAGGTCCCGAGGCTTATGTTGCAGAGCCCCTCCCCTACTGTCCCGGTCCCTACGGCTGCCGCTGCGTTGTCACCTGCTCCTGCCGCCACTATCACCCCTGCGGGGAGTCCAAGCTCCTTAGCGATGTCCTCTTTTACGACACCCACTTTTTCGTATGATTCGTAGACTGTAGCCAGCACAGACTCGTCTATGCCGCAGATATCGCACATTTCTTTGGACCATCTGCGGTTCTTCACATCGTACAGGAGCATTCCCGATGCATCGGACGGATCCGTGCAGTGTACTCCGGTGAGCATGTAGGCGATGTAGTCCTTGGGGAGCATTATCTTCTTTATCTTCGCGAACTTCTCCGGCTCGTTTTCCTTCATCCAGAGGATCTTGGGTGCAGTGAACCCGGCAAAGGCTATGTTTGCGGTGTAGCCGGACAGCTTGTCTTTTCCTATGACGTCATTCAGATAGTCCGTTTCCTTCTGGGTCCTTCCGTCATTCCAGAGGATCGCCGGGCGTATCACGTTATCATTTTCATCCAGCACTACCAGACCGTGCATCTGTCCTCCGAAGGAAATGCCGGCCACTTTTGAAGCATCTATGCCGGATATAAGCTCGGGAATACCCTTTTTTACAGCATTCCACCAGTCGGACGGCTCCTGCTCGGACCAGCCGGGCTTTGGGAAAGCTATGGGATATTTTTCGGATACTATATTGGCTATAGTTCCGTCAGATTCCATAAGTAGCAGTTTTACGGCAGAAGTGCCAAGATCAACACCGATGTAATACATGATACCCTCCTGTAGACATATAGTTGTAATAATGTTTTATTTTATTATAAAAGATGCCCGTTTACAATGATTCGAGGTTCCGTATACAGAAAAAGCGTCTTCGTGTATAACACGAGACGCCTGATCCGCAATTCATTCAAAGATCCGCCGTCAATACGATCAAAGGCGGGTCTTACGATACGATCACTGATTGATCATATAGTTCACAAGCTTGTCGATATCCTCGGGCTCGTAAGCTACAAGCTCCAGCTCCTTGATCACACCGTCAGAAAAGATATTTGCCATTGATACATACTGTGAGAGCTTGCTCTTTAAGTTGAGTCTGTCTCCCTCGCCGGTAACGAGCTCGACCTTACCCTTGCACTCATCCACTACCTTGAAGAATTTGTCGATGTCCTTAATGTTCTCTACCTTCATGTCATTTCCTCCTTTGACTTCTCCGGACTGCTCTTCCCGCTGTTTTGCAAAGAGACACAGTCCTCCTTTGTTTTCCTGATCCTACCGGTTTTCGGGGCATTATAAACATATTATCCCCGGCTTGTCAAATCATTTCTTCCGTTTTCCCGCCTGCTTCACACTTTTTCGGCTATGGCCTCTATCTCGATCAGCACATCCTTCGGCAGTCTGGCCACCTCCACACAGCTTCGTGCCGGATAGGGTTTGCTGAAATATTCGGCATATACCTCATTGATCTTCGCGAAATCATTCATGTCTTTTATAAATACTGTCGTCTTTATCACCCTGTCTATACTGCTCCCCGCATCCTCAAGCAGAGCCTTGAGGTTCTCAAAAGCCTGTCTTGCCTGAGCCGGGGCATCTGCTCCGTTGATCTCGCCCGTCGCGGGTATAACGGGGATGATCCCCGATGTCAGCACCTTATCCCCCACATCTATCGCCTGTGAATAAGGGCCTATAGCAGCCGGCGCCCTGTCAGTTCTGATCTCTTTCATATATTCCGTCCTCCTTAATATCTATACGACCTGCCTTGAGCAGATGTCCTACCGCTCTCTTAAATGCCGCTTTTGAAAGACCTGTCCTTTCTTTTATCAGTACGGGGTCCGCCTTGTCCGTGAAGGGCAGGCCTCCCTCTCTGCTTATCATACCAAATACCATATCCGCGTCATCATCAATCTGAAGATAGGCTTTCTTTCTTATGGAGAGGTTCAGTCTCCCGTCTTCCTGTACCGCAGTCACCCTGCAGGTCACCCTGTCTCCCGGCTTCGCCTCATTCCCGAATTCCCTCGCCGGGATCAGTCCCGAGTATATATCATCCACAGCCACAAATGCACCGAAATTCCTGCTTATCTCATACAGAGTCCCTGTCACAACGTCATCCTTCACATAGGGTGCATCCGCTTTCAGATATTCATATATCTTTTCCGTGGCACAGAGCCTGCCCGACTTGTCGGTGTACATGGCCACCAGGACCTCTTCTCCGGCTTCAGGCCTGTCTGTCATCTCATGAAACGGCAGCAGCAGGTCCCGCTCCAGTCCCATATCAAGAAAAGCCCCGATCTTCGTCATCTCCTTTACGACGAGCCTGCCCACCTCATGCAGGCGGATAAGCGGCTCATTCACGGTCGAGATCAGCCTGTCCTTCGAGTCTCTGTAGATAAAAACCCGGATCTCGTCTCCCGGTTTCGTCCCGTCCGGTATCTGTCTGGATGGAAGCAGTACATCCTGCTCCCCGTCTGTCAGATAAGCCCCCTGGGGCGTCATCCTGCTGACACTGAGTGTAGTTGTCTTTCCGGGCTCTATCATCGATCTATCTTCGAAAACTCCACTATCGAATATGCGTTGCCGTCCGTGTCCGCGAGCTTCACTATGACCTGCTCTCCCTGCCTGTACACCTCGGGAAATATCGTATCTCCGAGAAAGGCCTGTTTGCGATACTCTACTCTGACCCTGTCCGGGCGCAGCTCTTCCGGGATCAGCCCGGCTGCAAGCTCTACATATTTCCCGTTATTGACATGTTTGTTGGTATCCAGCAGGTGGTCGTTCACCGGGATCGCTTCTTCAAGGCTATGGCTCCATCCTTCCGTATCTCCCGGCACGGAGATCTTCCTCCCCAAATATTCCATTTCTATCTTGGGCTCCCTGCCGTAGGCCTCCAGAATGTCCCGGTCTATCCGGACAGGTGTCGCATCCTTTGCGGAGATATAGGTCCACAGAGAGTCTGCTTTTGCGAGATATTCTCCGTCCTCGCTCTTCATGTAGAAGTTCCTCTTTCCGAAGAATCCTCTGCAGTCATATGGCCTGGTGTATATCCCCACCCGGTCGCAGAGTCTGGGAAGCCTCATGATATCTATCTGCCAGGAGTTCACTACCCAGAGCGTGCCCCGCTCGTGCAGAGCCGCCACCCCGACTCCCAGGTCCTCGGACTGGAATGTGGAGCAATCCTGGAAATAGTTGAGCAGAGCGACTATCGTAAGATATCCGTCCGCTCCGCACTCACTGTATCTGATCCTCGAGTTGAAGCTGTACATATGCGGTCACACTATCCTTCTGATAGATGCTATGGATCTGTAGGTCGCCGGGGTGATCTTTATCCCGGTCGCCGGAGTCGATGCATGCACGATATATCCGTTGCCGATATATATACCCACATGACCTACATAATAGAATATATCTCCGGGCTGGGCGTTCTCCATTCCGTCCACCGCGGATCCGCTGGCCCCCTGTGCTCCGGACTGCCTGGGCAGGCTGTATCCGAAGTGGTTGTACACCGCCCATACGAAGCCAGAGCAGTCACACCCGTTCACGAGGCTGGTCCCTCCGGGTACATACGGATTCCCGATGAACCTCTGGGCGTAGCTTGCTATATCCGAGCCGCTGCCACCGGACACCGGCTCTCCCTCTGACTGGGCCCCTCCTCCCGACGACTTCGAGGAGCTTCCGGAGCTGCCTGAGTCCGAAGAATCCTGGGATTTCCTCCTGGCTTCCTCCTCAGCTTTTTTACGTTTTGCCTCTTCCTCAGCCTTTTTGCGGGCTGCTTCCTTTTCGGCCGCTACTATCTTCGCTATTTTTGCATTATCTTCGTCTATCTTTTTCTTGTACGCCTTGGCCTGACTTCTCGCCGCAGCCAGCTTTGAACTGAAGTTCTCTATGGAGGCCCTCTGTTCGGCTATGGTGTTGTTGAGCTCCTCCTCTTTCTCCTCGAGGTCTGTCTTTACCTCTTCCAGCTCCGAAAGATCCTCCTCCAGCACTCTCTGTCTCTCCGCCACCTCTTCCTTGGCGTCGATATAGTTGGTCAGCAGCGTCCTGTCATATTCATACAGCTTGGATGCGTAAGCCGCCTTGTTGATCGCATCGGTGATACTGTCAGAATGCAGGAAGATATCCAGATATTCCGTGGATGCGGTGCCGCCGTTCTCATACATGTATTTTATCCTGGCCCGCATGGCATTATACTGACGCTCTTCGGTGAGCTTGGCCGCATCATAGTCAGCCTGCGCCTGCTCGATCTCCACGTTTTTCTTTTCTATATCCGACTTCAGGATCTCTACATCGGCCAGCAGCTGTACCAGCTCTTCCTGTGCGGCCTCCATTTCTGCCTCTACGCTCTCTTTCTCCTCACTGATACTGCTTATCTCTGCCTGGGCAGCATCCAGCTTTTTCTGATTCGCTGCCGCATCCTTTTTCAGATCTGTCTTGGAGGTCGCGAAGACTGCAGGGGTCATACATTCCCCCGCAAGAGACAGTGTAAGTATGAAGGTGATCGTTTTTTTCTTAAATGTCACAATTATTCACCGTACGTGGGAAGGGCAGTACGTCGCGGATATTCTCCATCCCGGTGATATACATCACGGCTCTCTCGAATCCCAGTCCGAAGCCCGCATGTCTCACCGTCCCGTATTTTCTGAGATCCAGATAGAAGTCATACTGCGACTCCTCCATGCCGAGCTCCTTCATGCGTGTAAGCAGCTTGTCATAGTCCTCCTCACGCTGTGAGCCTCCTATTATCTCTCCTATCCCCGGCACCAGACAGTCCATGGCTGCCACTGTCCTGCCGTCGGGATTCTGCTTCATGTAGAAAGCCTTGATATCCTTGGGATAGTCCGTGACGAAAACCGGTCTCTTGAACACCTGCTCGGTCAGATATCTTTCATGCTCTGTCTGCAGGTCGGATCCCCACTCCACCTTGTACTGGAATCTGTCGTTCTGCTTCTCCAGCATTTCCACTGCCTCCGTGTACGTCACTCTGCCGAAGTCAGATCCTGCCACATGCTGAAGCCTCTCTATCAGGCCCTTGTCAATAAAGGAATTGAAGAAGGCCATCTCCTCCGGAGCATTTTCCAGCACGTAGTTTATGATGTATTTGATCATATCCTCCGCCAGCTCCATGTCGTCTTCCAGATCCGCAAAAGCGATCTCGGGCTCTATCATCCAGAACTCCGCCGCATGTCTTGTGGTGTTGGAGTTCTCTGCCCTGAAGGTGGGCCCGAAGGTATATATATTCTTAAATGCACAGGCAAAGGTCTCGCCGTTCAGCTGTCCCGATACGGTGAGGTTTGTGGGCTTGTTGAAAAAATCCTTGCTGTAGTCGGGCGCTCCGTTCTCATCTAAAGGCAGATCCCCGAGAGGGAGAGTGGTCACCTGAAACATCTCTCCTGCGCCCTCGGCATCCGAGCCGGTAATGATCGGTGTGTGGACATAGACAAAGTCTCGCTCCTGGAAGAATCTGTGGATGGCATATGCCACCAGTGATCTGACCCTGTATACTGCCTGAAACGTGTTGGTCCTGGGCCTTAAATGCGTCATTGTGCGTAGGTATTCCAGTGTATGCCTCTTCTTCTGCAGAGGATAATCCGGTCCCGCCACGCCCTCTATGACGACATCCGATGCCTGCATCTCAAATGGCTGCTTGGCTTCCGGTGTGGCCACGAACGTTCCCTTTACTATCACGGCGGTTCCTACATTGATCTTTGCTATATCGGCGAAATTCGCGAGTCCGTCGCTGTATACCACCTGCAGCGTGTTGAAATACGTTCCGTCAGACAGGGTAAGGAATCCGAAGGACTTGGTGTCTCTGTTGGATCTCACCCATCCTCCTACCTGTATCTCCTTATCCACATAGTCCTGTGTGTGCTTGTACAGCGACCTGATCTCTACTAAGTCCATCTTTTTCTCCCGTTCTTATCTGTTGAAAACTGCCTCGTTGTATATATGATCCATGACCTTCTGCTGCAGCAGATAGTTCTTCAGCTCCGACTCCGGTATAGCTTTCCTGACACTGTCGACATCCGTGCGGTACTCGGCGGCATAGTCTGCATAGTAATCCTCCAGCTCCTTGTCCGTGATCTTCATGCCCTTCTGGTCTGCGATTGCCTTGACTACCAGCTGGCTCTTGGCTATCTCGCGGCCGTAATCATCTGCCTGTTTGTAGAAGGTATCCACATCCGTACCCGACTGGCTGAGATAGGTCTCCAGATCCATCCCCGTCTGGCTCACGAAAGACTCCACACTTGACTTGTATTCGGCCGAATTCTGGGAGATCAGCCATTCCGGCAGTTTGTCCTCGTCGCATTTTGCATTGTCCACAGCCATCTTCATAAGATCTGCCTGGATATTTGCCTTGGCAGAGGACTCTCTCTGCTCTGTCAGCTTCTGTCTCACATACTCTCTGTATTCCTCTACTGTCTCGGCTTCATCGCTCACATCCTGTACGAATTCATCGGTAAGTTCGGGCAGTACGTTCTCGGATATGGAATTCACTGTCACCTCAAACTGGACCGCCTTCCCTGCAAGCTCCTTTGCGTGATAGTCCTCCGGGAAAGTAAGGTCTAGGGTTTTGGTCTCCCCTGTCGACATTCCCACTACGCCTTCCTCGAATCCGGGTATGAAGCTGCCGGATCCAAGCTCCAGATCATAGTTTCCGGTCCCACCGTCAAA
>DNLO01000149.1:10741-11481 GCA_003488445.1 Lachnospiraceae bacterium
GCCCGCATCCTTCGCAGTCGCTCTCGAGCTCAGCAGGCTCTCTATATTGGCATCTATATCCGCATCGCTCACGGTAGTGTCCACGGGGTCTATCCTCAGCCCCTCGTAATCTCCCAGCGTGACATATTTAAATGGATCCACTGTCTCCAGCGTTTCCTCTTTGGGCGCCCCGCATCCCACCGTCATGACGAGGGTCACGACCAGTGTCATCATCACCGCAAGCTTCTTTATATTGTATAGTTTCATATTGCCTCCCACAACATATTCCATGATATACGCCCTGCATTATACACCATTATCCCGGAGAAATACAGTTTAAGCCTGTTCTGACGATACTCCTTAAATGTGTATGTTCTGTGATCCCTCACAGATGACCTTCAGGGAAAGCAGTCTTACGTCTCCGTCTATCCTTACGGTCAGGGTGCCACAGGCTGCAGCCGGCCCCTCTTTCTCCGACACCCCGGGCATGGAAGACACCTCGCATTCCACCTCTGTCCATACTGCATCCCACGACCGGGGCATCACCGTATCCTCTGTCGGTGTCTCGTACGTAGTATAGGCCCTTTCGGTTGCAGAAGTGTTTCCGTTCCAGTCTGCCAGGACTTCGCCGTTCCAGATAAGCTCCACTCTCCCCCGGGTCTTAGACTTCAGGATCATGGATACGGCTTTCGCCTTTTCCGGCAGCCGGCACTTTTCAAAAGTCAGTCCGGCGCCTCTTCCTGCGTCGTGTCCCGATGTGA
>DNLO01000146.1 GCA_003488445.1 Lachnospiraceae bacterium
GAGTCAATGAGAGGATACAGAGTCTCGCGGCATCAACCGAGGAGATCTCCGCATCCACCACCATAGTCTCCGATACAGTGGAGCAGGTGAAGAGCGAGCTGGAGCAGCTCGTAAACAGCAGTCAGGAGGAGGCATAAAAAAAGCATGAAAAGCAACACATTCGGAGCAAAGCAGATAGCAATGACGGGGGTGCTCCTCGCGATCTGCATAGTGAGCCAGTTCTTTAAGAACCTGAGCATCTTCATCACGGGACCTGTGGTGAACACCTGCATCATACTGGCAGTACTGATGATCAATCTCGCATGCGGTATCATCCTGAGTATCATCACACCGGTCACGGCATATCTGATCGCGGCATCACCGGTGATGATGGCAGTACCGGGGATCATACCCCTGATAATGACCGGCAATATAGTGCTGGCAGTGAGTGTGCATTTCCTCATGAAGAAGGACGTCGTAGCCGGAGGAAGGAGCGCGGGAGGTATCAAAAGCTACATCATGGCCGTGATATGTGCGGCGCTCAAGGGAGGGGTGATGGGACTCACCATCTCACTGTGGCTTCTGCCCACCTTCATACCTGCCGAGAGCCCGATGAGAGCAAAGCTTCCGGTGTTCCAGATGACATTCTCACTGTTCCAGTTCATTACGGCCCTGATAGGCTTCGTCTATGTGTTCATCATCTGGGCTGTGGTGCGCAGGGAGTCAAGCCATACCGAGTGACTTAAAGCGCGGGATAACAGAAAGACCAGCTTGCAAAACCAGCCTTCCGGCTGGTTTTGAGCATTCTGTGCGGCACGTATCATATTGTGATATAATCGTGGAATGAGTGCGGAAAAAAGGATAGATGCGCTGCTTCTGGATGTGGACGGTACTCTGTGGGACTCCACTCCCATAGTATCCAGGGCCTGGAGCAGGGCGGTACATGAGATAGGATACGAAGACATGGTCATCCTTCCGGATACCCTGAAGGGGCTCTTCGGGAAGACGATGGATGAGATAGCAGAGGCACTGCTTCCAAACGCACCGTACGAGCAGAGGCAGCTGCTGATGGACAAGTGTGTAAAATACGAGCAGGAGGCTCTTGAGGGCGACCCCTGCGATATCTGCTATCCCGGTGTCATCGATACAATAAAGAGACTATCGGAGGTACTCCCTCTTGCCATAGTGTCCAACTGCCAGGCCGGCTACATTGAGCTCTTCATGAAAAAGACGCATCTGACCGAAAGAGAGATAACAGACAGGCTGTGCTTCGGCGACAGCGGGAGAGGCAAGGCCGAAAATATCCGGACGATAGTGGAGCGTCACGGCTATACCTCGGCATATTATGTGGGAGATACAGAGGGAGACCGCATAGCGGTGAGAGAGGCCGGGACAGGCTTCATATACGCATCCTACGGCTTCGGTAAAGCGAGTGAGGCAGACATCACCATAGACCGCTTCTCTGAGCTTGCAAAAATATGCGGATGCAAATAAAAACAAACACTCAAGAAGGACGACAGAATGGCAGAGATCACACAGGCAGAAAAGGAAATACAGGAGAAACTCAATAACGAAAAGAAGCTGAGGGAGGAGAAAGCAGCTAAGAGAGGAGAGAAGACCAGCGTGGCGAAGGAGATATTCGACTGGATCCTGGTGATCATACTGGCTATTGTCATCTCCTTTGCGATCAATACCCTGGTGATAGTGAATGCGACGGTACCCACCTCCTCAATGGAGAGCACCATAATGGCAGGGGACAGGGTCATAGGCTCAAGGCTGTATTACCTGCGTAATGAGCCTCAGAGGGGAGACATCATCATGTTTGATTATCCCGACGACCCCGATATCCTCTATATCAAGCGTATCATAGGAGTGCCCGGGGACCACATAGAGATACATGACGGTACGGTGTTTCTTAACGGAGAGGCGCTCTCCGAGCCCTATCTGACCACTTCCACCGACGGGATATGGGGACCCTATGACGTGCCGGAGGGGCATTACTTCATGCTGGGAGACAACCGCAATGATTCGGCAGACTCAAGGTACTGGAAGAATACGTATCTTTCGCGTGAGGGCATCGTGGGCAAGGCCGTGTTCAAATACTGGAAAGGTTTCGAAAGGTTCAATCAGGAAAAGAAATGATAGCAAAGAAGATGGAGGGTCTGGTCAACAACAATTCGGTGATCAGGCAGATGTTCGAAGAAGGAAAGAAGATGGCGCAGGAGTTCGGTGCGGAGAATGTCTATGATTTCTCACTGGGCAATCCGAACGTGCCGGCACCGGAGAAGGTGAAGCAGACCATGATCAGGCTTCTCGAAGAAGAGGATCCCGTGGTGCTCCACGGATATATGCCGAATGCGGGCTTTCCCGACGTGAGAGCGAAGATAGCGGATTCGCTGAACAGAAGGTTCGGCACATCCTTTACTCAGGACAATATCATGATGACTGTGGGAGCCGCAGGGGGACTCAACTGCGTGCTGAAGGCCATCATAAACCCGGGAGATGAGGTGCTCTCATTCGCACCCTACTTCGTGGAATACAGGAATTATGTGGCGAACTGCGACGGAGTGCTGAAGGAGGTGGCGCCGGATACATCGACCTTCCAGCCGGACCTTGCGGCATTCGAGGCGGCGGTGACCGGGAAGACCAGGGCACTCATCATCAATAATCCCAACAACCCTTCCGGAGTGATATATCCCGAGAGTACCATAAAGGCCATAGCGGATATCCTCACACGAAAGCAGGAGGAGTACGGGAGCGAGATCTTCATCATCTCGGATGAGCCCTACAGGGAGCTGGTCTATACGGGAGCAGAGGTTCCCTATATCACAAAGTATTACAGGAATACCATAGTGGGATATTCCTTCTCAAAAACACTCTCTCTGCCGGGAGAGCGCATAGGCTATCTCGTGATACCCTCGGAGATCGAGGATCATGAGAGGCTCTTCCAGGCGGTGACCATAGCGAACAGGGTGCTGGGCTTCGTGAACGCACCTTCGCTGATACAGAAGACCGTGGCGGAGTGTCTGGAGGAGAAGGCGGATATCGGCTTCTACGCACGCAACAGGGATGTGCTCTATGATGCGCTTAAGGAGTACGGCTTCGAGTGCATCAGGCCCGAGGGAGCCTTCTATATGTTCATCAAGTCTCCCGTGCCCGATGAGAAGGAGTTTGTGGCAGAAGCGAAGAAGGAGCATATCCTGGTAGTGCCGGGATCGTCCTTTGCCTGTGCGGGATTTGTGAGACTCTCGTATTGTGTGGCTTATGAGACCTGCGTGAACTCTCTGCCGGGATTTAAGAGGCTTTCAGAGAAGTATTCGTTGAAGGAGTAGCATAGTTTTCGCGATATGAGTTTCGAAGATAACATACGCAAAGTAGTACCATATGTACCGGGTGAGCAGCCTCAGAAAAAAGTGATAAAGCTGAACACCAACGAATGTCCCTACCCTCCCTCGCCGAAGGTGCTGGAGGCGCTTGAAAGCGCCGACTGGGAGAGGCTCAGACTCTATCCGGACCCTGCATGCGAAGCACTGAACGAGGCCATAGCCTGGCACTACGGCGTGGACAGAGCTCAGGTCTTTACCGGAGTGGGATCGGATGACGTGCTCTCAATGATCTTTCTTACTTTCTTCGCGGGAAATAAGCCGGTCCTCTTCCCGGACATCACCTATTCTTTCTACAATGTATGGGCCGAGGTATACCGGATACCCTACGAGACAAGGCCTCTGAAAGAGGACTTTCACACGGATCCGGCTGACTACCGGAAAGACAACGGGGGAGTGGTGATAGCCAATCCCAACGCTCCTACCGGGATATATGAGGGGCTTGACTTTATCAGGGACATACTGGATCACAACCGTGACTCCGTGGTGATAGTGGATGAGGCGTACATCGACTTCGGAGGAGAGACGGCACTGCCCCTGATCCGGGAGTATGACAACCTGATAGTGGTGCGCACCATGTCCAAGTCCAGGGCACTGGCGGGTATGAGGATAGGCTACTGCTTCGGCAATGAGAAGCTGATAAAGTATCTGAACGATGTCAAATATTCCGTGAATTCATATACCATGAACATGCCTGCTCTGATCGCGGGAAGGGCTGCGATGGAGGATACGGAGTACTTCCTGGATACAGTGAACCGTGTGAGGCAGACCAGGGCGTGGACTGCAGCCGAGCTTACGAAGCTGGGCTTCACCTATAATGATCCGCAGACCAACTTCATCTTCGCGAAGCCTCCCGCTCCCTGCGATGCAAAGGAGATCTTCGAGGCGCTTAAGGAGGCGGGGATATACGTGAGGCACTTCGACAAGCCACGCATCAGGGAGTATCTGCGTATCAGCATAGGCACTGATGATGAGATGCTGATGTTTATCAATACACTGAAAGGAATAATAAAAAAGAAATGCTGAAGAAATACCTGATAGTCTTTCTCGTATCAATGGTACCGCTGATAGAGCTCAGGGGAGCTATCCCCATCGCAGCGGGCATGGGGCTCACCGATACGGTAGAGCATATGGTGATGACCTTCGTGATAGCGATCGTCGGCAACATGCTCCCGGTCCCCATCATCTATCTCTTCGCGAGAAAGGTGCTGGAATGGGGCAAGGACAAGCCGGTGATCGGCGGGTTCTTCACCTTCTGCCTTGAGAAAGGTGAGAAGGGAGGACAGAAGCTGCAGGAGAAAGCGGGCAGGGGCCTCTTCATAGCCCTGGCTCTTTTCGTAGGGATACCCCTGCCGGGTACGGGTGCCTGGACAGGGACTCTGGCGGCATCGATCCTGGACATGAAGTTCAAGGAGACGGTCATCGCCGCCATGGTGGGAGTGCTGCTTGCGGGAGTCATCATGATGACGGTCTCGCTGGCAGGAGTAGGAGCGTTCGGTCTGGTGGCAGGAGGTTGATGGCATGAGTGAGAAGAATCTGTCTGATTACATCGATGAAGCCGTATCAATGCTTGAGGAGATGGGAAGCCGTGCAGGCGAAGCCATCAGGGAGTTCAGCGAGAGCGATGCCTGTGAGGGCATCAAAAAGGGCGCGAAGACTGCGGCAAGCGGTATAGCCGAAGGAGCGAAGAGAGCCGCCGGAGGGATAAAGGAAGGGACTCATGTGGCACATGAGTCGATGAAGAAGGGCTCCGGAGGGTCTTCCGGTGCGAGACCGTTGAAGAAGTACGTCAGACTGTCGAACGGAGTGGAGATACCCTTCGTGGGATACGGCTCGTACCTCTCCACTGCAGGGAACGGCAAGCAGACCATACTGGATGCCCTGGATGCAGGCTACAGATACATAGACACCGCAAGGTTCTATCACAATGAAGCAGAGATAGGAGAGGCACTGAGGGAGAGCGGGATACCGAGAGACGATATCTTCCTGTGCAGCAAGGTCTGGCCGGATATGCTGGGAAGAGAGAAGCTTATGGAGTCCTTCGAGGCCTCCTGCACCGATCTGAAGACCTGCTATCTCAACATGTACCTGATACACTGGCCCAAGGTCAGCCAGTCCGATGAGGAATGGGTGGAGAAGATCCGCGAGTCGTGGGAGACCATGGAGGAGCTCTACAGACAGGGCAGGATCAGGGCGATAGGGCTTTCCAACTTCCTGCCGCATCATATCAGGCCTCTGCTGGAGACCGCGAAGATACGCCCCATGCTGGACCAGCTGGAGCTGCATGTGGGATATATGCAGGAATATGCGAGGCAGTATCTGAAAAAAGAGAGGATCGTGGCTCAGGCATGGAGCCCCCTGGGCAGGGGTGTGCTCATGAACGACGAGAGGATAGCCCGTCTTGCCGAAAAGTATGAAAAGACGAATGCGCAGATCATGCTGAGATACCTGATACAGAGAGGGATACCTGCCATACCCAAGACCACATCACCTCAGAGGATGAAGGAGAATATGGATGTATTTGATTTCTCCCTCACATCGGACGAGATATCATACCTCTCATGCATACCGGAGACGGGATGGTCCACCGAGCATCCGGATACGATGGAGTGGCCGCCGAAGGAATGAGAATATAAAAGGAGCGAGGAGAAGCAAAGATGAAGGAATACAGACCGATCAAAGAGGGTAAAGTAAGGGAGATATACGACACCGGGGACAATCTGATCCTCGTGGTGACGGACAGGATATCGGCTTTCGATCATATCCTGAAGAACAAGATCACGGGCAAGGGTAAGATCCTGACCCAGATGTCGAAGTTCTGGTTCGACTATACGAAGGACATAGTGGACAACCACATGGTGTCCACGGATGTGAACGATATGCCGGAGTTCTTCAGGAACGAGAAGTATGAGGGCAGGTCCATGATGGTGAGGAAGCTTCGTATGCTGCCGATCGAGTGCATAGTCAGAGGCTATATCACGGGGTCCGGCTGGGCTTCCTACAAGGAGAACGGAACGGTGTGCGGGATCAGGCTTCCCGAGGGGCTGAAGGAATCCGAGCAGCTGCCTGAGCCGATATACACTCCTTCCACGAAGGCTGAGCTGGGTGAGCATGACGAGAACATATCCTACGAGAGGTCCGTGGAGGTGCTGGAGCGTGAGTTCCCGGGGCACGGACAGGAGTATGCACAGAAGATAAGAGACTACACCATAGCGGTATATAAGAAGTGTGCGGAGTACGCAAAGGGCAGAGGGATCATCATCGCCGACACCAAGTTCGAGTTCGGGCTGGGAGATGACGGAGAGATCGTCCTCGGTGATGAGGTGCTCACGCCGGATTCGTCCAGATTCTGGCCGGCTGCGGAGTATGTGGTGGGGCAGGGTGAGCCTTCCTACGACAAGCAGTATGTGAGGGACTGGCTCAAGGCAAATCCCGACTCGGATTATGATCTGCCGCAGGATGTGATCGAGCGCACCATAGAGAAATATCAGGAAGCATACGAGCTGCTGACGAAGTGATTTTTATTTTTGCGACGGTCGGACTGCTACGTATTTTTTCGAGCACCCGCCGCAAAACAGCTCTATTTCACCCGAGAGCCAACAGATATTAAATTCAAACAGGAGATAGTATGGGTATATTGGCGGGATATGTGGTGCCGCATCCTCCGCTGGCTGTACATGAAGTCGGCAGAGGGGATGAGGAAGCGATAAGGGATACTCTCGATTCGTACAGGAAGGTCGCAGAGGACATTGCGAAGCTGCGCCCGGATACCATCGTGATCACATCTCCACATACTGTGATGTACCGGGATTACTTTCACATCTCTCCCGGAACGTCGGCCGCAGGAGACTTTGGAGCCTTCAGAGCGCCGCAGGTATCCATGGAAGTGAGATACGATACGGAGCTTGCAAGCGAGATAGAGCACCGATGCTATCTGCAGGGCTTCCCCGCAGGGAGCGAGGGTGAAAGAGACGGCGGCAGGCTGGACCACGGAGTGATGGTGCCGCTCTATTTCATCAACCAATGCTACAGGGACTACAGGCTGGTGAGGATCGGACTCTCGGGCCTCTCTCTTGAAGCCCACGGGCACTTCGGCCGGATGATCAGGGCTGCCGTGGAGAGTCTGGGGCGAAGGACGGTCTTCGTAGCGAGCGGGGATCTGTCTCACTGCCAGAAGGAAGACGGACCCTACGGATACAAGCCGGAAGGGCCGAAGTATGACAGCCTCCTCATGAAGACACTGGAGGAGGGAGACCTCACGAAGCTCTTTGATTTCGACGAGGGACTGCTGGATGCGGCCCAGGAGTGCGGACACAGATCCTTCTGCATCATGGCCGGAGCATTCGAGGGGCAGAAGGTTGACATAACTACATTATCCCATGAAGCAACCTTTGGCGTGGGATACGGATTCGGGATAGTGAGACCGGTGAAGACATACGAAGAGATAAGACAGAAAAGCAGCGATCCCTATGTGGCTCTTGCGAGATACACGATAGAGAGCTACATCAGAGACAGGAGGATCCCGGATGTGCCTGAGAGCGTGCCGGAGGAGATGAGGGAGAAAAGAGCAGGGACCTTCGTCTCCATCCACGAGAACGGTATGCTGAGAGGGTGCATAGGTACCATATCTGCCTGCAGGGAATGTATCGCAGAGGAGATAATAGACAATGCCATATCCGCATCCACCAGGGACCCCAGATTCATGGCGATAGAGGAGGAGGAGCTCCCGTACCTCGACATCAGCGTGGATGTGCTGGGGGATACCGAGGATATCGCAGGAGAAGCGGAGCTCGATCCCCAAAGATACGGAGTGATAGTGACGAAGGGAGCCAGGAGAGGCCTGCTTCTGCCAAATCTCGACGGAGTGGATACCGTGGAGGAGCAGATCGCCATCGCGAAGCAGAAGGCCGGCATCGGTCCGTCGGAGTCCGTATCGCTTCAGAGATTTGAAGTAGTACGTCATGAGTGAAGTATCCCCTGCCGTAAAGGAAGAGCCGGAAAAGAGGGCTGTCTGCGATGTATGCATGCATGCCTGCTCACTGAAGGAGGGCGACACCGGAGCCTGCAGGGCAAGACGCAATATCGAAGGTGCCATCCGTCCCGTGAACTACGGGAGGGTCACATCACTGGCACTGGACCCCATAGAAAAGAAACCGCTGAAACGCTTCCGTCCCGGAAGCCTCATACTCTCCGTGGGAAGCTTCGGCTGCAACCTGCGCTGCGCTTTCTGCCAGAATCATGAGATATCCCAGCAGGGCGGAGACGAGGTAAGGAACTACGAATATACTCCCCATGAGCTCTGCGAGACGGCAAAGCGGGCGAGGGATGAGGAAGGCAATATAGGCCTGGCTTATACCTATAATGAGCCGCTGGTGGGGTATGAGTTCGTCCGCGACACCGCGAGGCTCATACACGAGGCAGGCATGGTCAACGTGCTGGTA
>DNLO01000143.1:0-5476 GCA_003488445.1 Lachnospiraceae bacterium
GCTTTCGCCTTTTCCGGCAGCCGGCACTTTTCAAAAGTCAGTCCGGCGCCCCTTCCTGCGTCGTGTCCCGATGTGACGGCGGTCATGTTCAGGCTTCCTTTTTCGAATTCGGCATTCTCGTACTCATCGCAGGCATAGACCGGGATCATACGCGACAGATCCCTGACTGCAAAGGGTTCGCCCTCCAGATCGATATCCCGGAACAGCTCTTCATCATATGCGTTTCTTCCGGCATATATGTGATAATGACCCCCGGGCAGGATATGCTCCCTTCGGACCACGTCATATACCTTCAGGGTGTCTGTTTCCGCCTCAAGATGCACGGACCGGATCTCCCCGGGGCGCAGATCCTTTTCCCGCACAAATGCCACCAGCCTTCTTCCGTATGACGCCCCCGACAGCTTTTCGTCCGTCGGCTCGACGGTGGCATAGATCTGTACCACTTCGTCCGTAGCCGTCTTCCCCTTGTTCTCCAGATCCAGGCTGATATGAAGCATCCTGCCGTCACAGGTGAGCTTCATATCCGAGTATCCGATCTCACCGTATGACAGACCGTATCCGAACGGATACATCACTTTTTCCTTTGGTACATATCTGTACGTACGACTTCCGTTGATCCGGTAGTCGTCCATATCCGGAAGCACGTCTTCCGATACAGGCCAGTTCTGCACCAGCCTGCCTGCCGGTGCTTTCTGCCCGAAAAGGGCGGCGGCTATGGCATCTCCCATGTATTCTGATCCGGATGCAGACAGGAGCATGGCATCCACTTTCTTCCGGGCTTCGCCCATCACATAGGGGTAGTTGGCTATGAGGACTACTGCCAGCTTCTTGCCCGATTGTATGAAAGCATCCAGAAGCTTCTGCTGATCTGAAGGCAGCGACATGGATTTCCTGTCTATATCTTCCCTGGCAGAGATCATCGGGTTGCACCCCAGTGCGAGTATCACAGTGGATCTGTCCCCTGCAGCCTTCAGTGCTTCCTCTGTCCCGTCGCTCACCTTCTCTTTACTTATCCTGTATTCGGGCATACCCTTTCCTGCTCTCAGGCGGCCGGCCCCGTCTACAGACACCGGATTCGCGAAGCGGTCTCTCATGCTGTATGATCCGTCGTCGTTTTCCGTCATACGGAATCTGCAGGTGACAAACCAGTCAAAGACGTTATCTTTGTCGGCTTTCAGATATCCTCTTTCTTCATCCGGCAGTCCGTAGAAGCAGCTCTGTACATATTTGCCCGATGATACGCTCCTGACAGTATAGTTTCCGTCATTCCAGTCCTCTACATAGAACAGATCCCCCTCTTCGGGTGATGAAAGGGATATGCTCCCGTCTCCTTCTATGTGCCAGGCCCTGCCATCCATAAGGATACGATATGTATCGAGCCCGTTGTGGGGTGTGATGCCGCAACCGGTGACTGACGATATACCGTCACATACGGTATGTGAGAACGGTCTTACGCCGGCGTACCAGTCGGCATACCACTCATCGGCCAGCGGACCTATCAGCGCGATATCCTGCACCCGGTCTCTGTCAAGCGGCAGAGTCCCGTCTCTGTTCTCCAGCAGCACGACTGACTCCTCGGATAATCTCCTGCATATATCCCGGCTCTCCTCCGTGTCGCAGTCCCCCGCCGGTATGCTGTCGTAAGGGCTGCTTCCCTCGGGATCGTATATCCCAAGCTTCATACCCACCATAAGGATATTCCGGAGAGCTTCATCGAGCTCGGACTCTTTTAAGAGCGACATCTCCATTGCATCTCTTATGGCCTTCTCCACGTCCTCAGGCTTGTCGGACATGCTGTCGACCCCTGCTCTGATCGATGCCGTCACACACTCTGCCAGTGTCCCGTACTCATGGTGATAGTCCTTGAGCCGCACCATGGCAAAGCCATCACAGACAACATGAGTCACGCCGTATCTGTCCTTCAGCAGAGTCTTCACTTCCGGGTTCGTCATCCCGACCTCACCGTTTATCCTGTTATAGGCGGTCATCACTCCTAAAGGCCCGGCTTTCTCAAGTGCTGCTTTGAAGGGCTTCAGGTAGTAGTCTTCCTTGTCTCTCATGCTCACGGAAGAGTTGGTGAAGAATCTTTCGTTTTCCAGATTATTCGCATAGAAATGCTTTAAGGTGGCTCCGCACATCACATAGTCAGGATCCTCTCCTCGCATGCCCCTGATGAAAGCGCATGAATTAACCGATGTGAGATGAGGATCCTCTCCGTACCCCTCCTCATTCCTGCCCCAGCGGGGGTCTCTCTCCAGATCTATCGTGGGCACCCATCTGCAAAGACCTGTCCTGCGATGCTTATTAAAGCAGGCTCTCGCCTCCCGTCCCACTGTCCGTCCGGCCTCATATATCAGATCCGGATCCCAGGAAGCACTCATACCGACAGGATTGGGAAATGATGTAGTCACATTGGATTCCCCTATTCCGTTCTGTTCGTTCCGTTCTTCCGCCCCGTGTGAAGCCTCTCCCCCGAGGACGAATCCCTCCACACCAAAGCGTCCCACTCCCTGTTCCGGGTGGGAATACAGCATCATCTTCTCCTCAAGTGTCATACTGCCGAGCAGCCAGTTTATCCTGTCTTTCCGCGAAAGAGCCGGATCGTGGAATGGATTGCTGATGCCATCCGGCGCCAGCAGTCTGTCCAGATAGCCCAGCAGGACCTCCTCGGAATATATGACCCGGCCTTCCATACCGCATTTTCTTCCTCCGTCCACGTTCTCCTGCCTGTCATCGAAGAACAGACACTCTCCGGGATCCAGACCATACTTTTCGAACAGATCCTCATATATCTCCCTGTGAGGCTTCAGATGATGCACCTCAAAAGAGATCACCCTGCCGTCCACATCATCATGAAACGGCAGACCGTCGGTATGCGTGTGGAACATGCGGCTGGAATAGTTGGACAGCAGATATATGCGGTACCCGGCTTTTTTCAGCTCATGTACCTTCTCCCATACCCCGGGTCTGGGAAGCGGCATACCCTCAAGATGCCCCAGCACGTATCTGATATGCTTTTCATCTTCGGGGTATTTCTTCACATAGTCCTCGACCACATCATCAAAGGGCCGCAGCTCAATATCAAACTCCAGCCACAGCGGATCATCGAACAGCCTGTGTGCGAAGTCTCTGGCTCTGTCCTCATCGTGAATGGTGTCCATGATATGCTCAAGCCACCTGTAGGACATCAGCACGCCGCCCACATCGAAAACTATGTTTTTGTATCTCATCTCCTGCATCCCTCTCCTAAAATATCCCCGGGTGTCACAACCCGGGGATATACCTCTTTATCTGAGTGCTTATTCCTATCTCATGTCTACAGCGTGTCGCCTCTTGTCACATATCCCGGATTGTCCATGGGCGCGACCACTTCCTTGACATTGATGATCTTGGCCCATTTATCCACGACCTGTCCCTCCAGCTTCACGCCTTCACCGATCACAGAATGTCCGAGTATGACACAGTTCTTTACGGATGCGCCCTTCTTGATCTGGACGCCTCTTCCTACCACGCTGTTCTCCACCGATCCCTCGATCACACAGCCGTTTGCCACCATGGAATTCTTTACCTTTGATCCCTTTACGTATCTTACGGGACAGGAGTCTGTTGTCACCGTATATATGGGCCATTCCTCCGTAAACAGCTCTTTTGCCTTGGCAAAGTCCAGCAGCTCAAGATTGGCATCGTAGTAGCTCTTGAAGTCGGTTACTGCCGTGAAATACCCCTTGTGGGCTATACCTCTGATATCCAGATCGTCATTTTCATCATTGATGATATCGACGAGCCTGTAAACCGAAGAGAGCTTCTGTGCCTTGAATATCAGCTCGATGAAAAGCTCTCTTTTCATCACATAGGTATCCATGAAGATGTTCTTCTCGGCAACAGATCCGTCATTCCAGCCGATAGTCTTCACGCCCTTCTGGCGGTTCAGATCCACTGTACGGCAGTTACGGAAAGCCCTGTCGGCATTACCCACCTTATGGTACAGGACCGTTATATCCGCACCTGACTCGATATGTGCCTGCAGCAGCTCGCTGTAATCCTCCTTGAATATCATATATCCGGGGGATATGATCACGTACTCTTCTCTTGCGATCTCGATCTGATCCATATTGTCCGCATATGCACGGATATCGGTATTGTATATCTCGTTGACTCTCGAGTCCTGATTGAAGAGCAGCTGAAGCTGGCCCCTCTTTGAGTTGATGTTATAGGTACGGCCGGTACCCAGATGCTCCGCCAGAGATCTGGGATTCTGGCTCACATACACCTGAATATGCTCTATCCCGCTGTTCGACATATTTGATACAGGGAAGTCTACCAGCCTGTATCTGCCCAGGAAAGAAAACGCCGATATCGGACGGAAGAAGTCCATTCCGTGCACCTTCATGTCTTTTCCGGAAGGAGTGATGATACCAAAAGCTCTTGCCATTTACTCCACCCCCTTTACGTTCTGATCTACCAGCAGGATCTCTGCGCTGTTGGGAGACCCTACCCTGGCGCCCTTGCCGATCTTCACGCCATCCGCCACGAGTGCCCTGGTGACCCTGGCTCCCTCAGCCACCTCTGCTCCCGGCATGAGTACGGTATCCTTGACCACGGCTCCGGAGGCTACGTTTGCATTGGTAAAGAGCACGGAGTTGACGATCTTTCCGTCGACTCTGCAGCCCTGAGTGATATATGCAGTGTCTATCTCCGCATCAGGTCCTATGTACTGCGGCAGATCCGTGGGGTCTTCGGAGTATATCCTCCAGGACGGATCGGAGAGGTTCAGCTCGTTCGCATGATCGAGCAGATCCATATTGGCCTCCCAGAGCGAATCGATCGTTCCGACGTCCTTCCAGTAGCCCTTGAACCTGTACGCATACACATTCCTTCCGGCATCCATCAGAGCAGGTATCAGGTCCTTGCCGAAATCATGGCTGGAGGTCTCGCTCTTCATATCGGCCAGCAGGAACCTGCGCATCACTTTCCATGAAAAGATGTATATTCCCATGGATGCGAGATTGCTCTTCGGATGAGCGGGCTTCTCCTGAAACTCGTATATCTTGTCATTCTCATCGGCATTCATGATACCGAAGCGGCTGGCCTCCTTCATGGGTACGCCTATGACCGCGATCGTGGCATCTGCCTTCTGCTCCTTGTGATACTTGAGCATTTTGGCGTAATTCATCTTGTATATATGGTCTCCGGAGAGCACCAGCAGATACTCCGGATCGTAGCTGTCGATGAAATCGATGTTCTGAGCTATGGCATCCGCAGTACCGCGATACACGTCGAGATCGGCATCTGCCTTCTCTCTGGGTGCTATGGCAAACACTCCCGAATCTCTGGAGTCCAGTCCCCAGTATCTGCCCTGCGACACATACTGGCTCAACAGTACTGACTCATATTGGGTGAGCACTCCCACCACATCAAGTCCCGAATTTGCACAGTTCGAAAGAGGGAAATCTATGATCCTGTATCTTCCCCCGAA
>DNLO01000143.1:5678-8736 GCA_003488445.1 Lachnospiraceae bacterium
CCATCCGTTTCATTTTACCATATTTTCTCACAGGTGCATAGCTATAACACCGTCTCCATACCGTAGAGCTGAACCTTCATACCCATGGTATCATAGAATGCTTTTGCCCTGTCGTTACCCTCCCAGACATGAAGGGTGATGTTATAGAAACCGTCAGACCTGGCCCAGTCGCAGACATATTCATAGAGAGCACGTCCGACATGCCTGCCCCTGATATTCTCGTCCACGCAGAGATCATCAATATAGAGAGTCTTGTGGGGCGGCTCATTAAAGCCGTTATGCTCCTCTATGACGGTAAAGCAATAGCCCATGAACGTACCGTCATCATCATGCGCCGCGAAAATGGGCCTTCTGTCATCCTCTATGATGGCAGCCAGCTCTTCTTTTGTATATTTGCGCTTGCCCTCTATGAACAGATCGGGCCTGATATCGGCATGTACCTTGCATACCTGCTCCAGCAGCCTTTCTATGTCAGCCTGATCCTTCTTTGTCGCTCTGTTTATTACCAAGAGTCCTTATTCTTTCAGAGAATCCCTGATCTCTCTCAGCAGGAGTATCTCCTCTGCCGGATCCTCGGCTGCTGCCTCTTCCTCTTCCTTCTTCTTCAGCTTATCTGCCTCCTCCTTCATCTTGTTGAAGGACTTGATGATAAGGAAGAGCACCAGCGCGGTGATAAGGAAATTGATGACTGCCTGGATGAAGTTTCCGAACATGATCTGGGCATCTCCCACTCCTAAGGACAGGGTGGAGAAATCCAGCCCGCCGATCACCAGACCTATAAGGGGACCGATGATATCCTCTACCACCGAAGTCACTATCGCCGTGAAAGCACCGCCGATGATGATGCCGACTGCCATGCTCATGACATCTCCCTTTGAGATAAACTCCTTAAACTCCTTCATAAATCCTTTCATTTCTTATCCCTCCTGTATCCTGTTTAATGATTCACTTGATCAGTTCATGCCATTCCTGCAGGCTCTTCACTTCACCCTGGCCATGAGACCGTACATATTCCACTCCCTCGGCTGCTGCTCTTGCTGCTGCCGCAGTGGTGATATAGGTGACACGGTTCTTTACCGCCGTCTTTCTCAGATAGCTGTCGTCGTGTATGGAATCCTTGCCCACAGGTGAGTTGACCACCAGCTGTATGTCACCGTTGGTGATATAGTCCACAATGTTCGGGCGTCCCTCGTAGAGCTTCTTTACCATCTGTGCGGGTATGCCCGCTGCCGTTATACGGTCGTGGTTGCCGCTCGTAGCCATGATATTGAATCCGGCCTTGTGAAATGCTTCGGCCAGGTCCACCACCTCGGGCTTGTCTGCCTTGTTCAAAGAGATGAGCACCGTGCCCTCCTGAGGCAGTATGCTCTTGGAAGCCTCCTGTGCCTTATAGAATGCAAGTCCCGTAGACTCCGCGATGCCAAGCACTTCGCCTGTGGAGCGCATCTCGGGTCCGAGGATCGGGTCTACTTCAGGGAACATATTGAAGGGGAAGACCGCCTCTTTGATACCATAGTACGGGATCGTACGCTCCTTCAGTTCCGGCACGGGAGAGGGCTTGCCCGTCAGCTCTCCCGTCACTATGTCTATGGCTATGGGCACCATGCGGATACCGCAGACCTTTGATACCAGCGGCACCGTACGGGATGCTCTGGGATTTGCCTCTATGACAAATACCTTGCCGTCCTCTATGGCAAACTGTATGTTGAGCAGACCTTTGACTCCCATCTCCACGGCCATCTTCTTGGTATAATCCTTGATGGTGGCGAGATTGTCCTCAGGGATATGCTTCGAGGGAATGATGCATGCCGAATCTCCCGAGTGAATACCAGCGAGCTCGATATGCTCCATCACGGCAGGCACGTATGCATGCTCTCCGTCGGATATGGCATCTGCCTCACACTCCATGGCATGATGCAGGAACCTGTCTATGAGTATGGGCCTGTCGGGCGTCACGCCTACCGCAGCCCTCATGTACTCCTCCATCTGATCGTCATCATAGACCACCTCCATGCCTCGTCCGCCGAGCACATAGGAGGGTCTCACCATGACGGGATAGGATATCTTTGCTGCCACTGCCTTTGCTTCTTCCACAGTTGTAGCCATGCCTGACTCCGGCATCGGTATGCCGAGCTTGTCCATCATATTCCTGAACTGATCCCTGTCCTCAGCGAGGTCTATCACCTCAGGTGAGGTTCCGAGGATATTCACACCGTTCTTTTTGAGAGATGCCGCCAGATTGAGCGGTGTCTGTCCGCCGAACTGGGCTATGACTCCCTCGGGCTTCTCCACCGCATGTATCGAGAGCACATCCTCCAGTGTGAGAGGCTCGAAATACAGCCTGTCGGAGGTATCGTAGTCGGTAGACACCGTTTCGGGATTACAGTTGACGATGATGGTCTCGAAGCCCAGCTTCTTCAGGCTCTTTGCCGCGTGGACGCAGCAGTAGTCGAATTCGATACCCTGTCCTATACGGTTGGGTCCTCCTCCGAGGATCATTATCTTCTTGCTGCCGTCCGACTTGATCTGCGTCTTTTTATCCGAATTGTAAGTCGAGTAGTAGTACGCGCTGTCCTCCGTACCGCTCACATGGACGGCATCGTAGGTCTCCGTCACGCCGAGCTCTTCCCTTCTTCTTCGTATATCGTCCTCCGAAATCTCCAGTATCTCTGCCAGATACCTGTCCGAGAATCCGTCCTTCTTCGCCTGTATGAGCCTGTCATCTTCGGGAAGCCGGCCCTTGTGTCTGAGCAGGGCTTCTTCTTCCTCCACCAGCTCCTTCATCTGCTCTATGAAGTATTTCTTGACATGGGTCGCCTCGAACACTTCGTCCACGGTAGCTCCCTTACGCAGAGCCTCGTACATCTCGAAGTGCCTCTCCGAGTTGGGTGTGGCCAGCATACGGAGCAGCTCCTCCTTCGTATGCGAATGGAAATCCTTCACGAAGCCCAGACCGTATCTCCCCTTTTCGAGAGAGCGTACTGCCTTCTGAAAAGCTTCTTTGTAGTTCTTTCCTATGGACATGACCTCTCCTACGGCTCTCATCTGAGTGCCGAGC
>DNLO01000163.1 GCA_003488445.1 Lachnospiraceae bacterium
TGAACATGTCGGATGTCGCAAGCGGTGTAGACAGCTGCAATGATACATCGAACGGCATAGTGAAGGCAGTGGACGATCTTTCAAAGGGGTCAATGGAAATGGCTGAATCCGTCCAGAATACGAACGCGAACATGATAACTATCGGCGATGGTGTGGATGAGATAAAGACACTGTCGGACAGTGCTACGGGATATGCAAAGGAAGCTGAGGAGGAAAGCCAGAAGGCTCAGGCAGCCTTGAACGCGCTGATCAAGGCCAACACGGAGACGGTGGAGGTGTCCAACAATGTGGTGGACGGTATCAATTCCTCTTCGGCAGCAATAGAGAAGATATCATCTGCAGCATCTGTGATAGAGGAGATAGCAAGCCAGACCAATCTGCTCTCTCTCAATGCTTCGATAGAGGCGGCAAGAGCCGGAGAAGCCGGAAGAGGTTTCGCGGTGGTGGCATCGGAGATATCCTCTCTGGCACAGCAGTCTGATCAGTCCTCCAAGGAGATCAAGGAAGTCGTCAATGAGATAATAGCTACTTCCAACAAGAATGTGGAATACGCAGGGCAGATACAGAACGCGGTGAACAACGAGGGAAATGTACTCACTAAGGTTAATGACAGCTTCTCGGTGATGAACAGCAAGCTGGGTGATACGGTTGAGGCGATAAATACCATAGCAGTCAGGGCAGAGGATCTGGATGCGGCCAAGGCTCAGGTGATAGACGATGTGACCTCACTCTCATCGATATCACAGCAGAACGCTGCGTCATGTGAGGAGACAAATGCTTCTATGGTAGAGATGGGAGAGACCATAAGCAATATCAAGTCAGAGTCGGACAAGACGATGAGTGTGGCGAGTGCGTTGAAGGACGCTGTGTCAGCGTTTACGATATAGGTCATGGGAAAGAGCCTGCTCCGGCGATACGGGGCAGGCTTTTTTTAAGAGATTCGGTATGAAGAGGAGGGACCATAGTGGGTGGATTTTTCGCGGCGGCATTAAAGAACGACTGTGTGTTTGACCTGTACTTCGGTACGGACTATCATTCGCATCTCGGTACCAGAAGAGCAGGTATGGCAGTATATGATCCGGAAGAGGGATTCAACCGTGCCATACACAATATAGAGAACTCGCCCTTCAGGACGAAGTTCGAGTCCGACTTCCACGAGATGAAAGGAAGCATGGGCATAGGCTGCATATCGGACTATGAGCCACAGCCTCTCATTGTGAGGTCGCATCACGGCACCTACGCCATCACGACTGTAGGCAAGATCAACAATATGGAAGAGCTCTCGGATGAGGTCATACGGGGGGCCGGCACACATTTCCTGGAGATGAGCGGAGGCTCCATCAATGCCACCGAGCTCGTGGCAGCACTCATAAATCAGAAGGACAATATCATAGAGGGTATAAGGTATGCACAGGAGGTCATAGACGGATCAATGACCATGATGCTCCTTACTCCCAAGGGGATATACTGTGCCAGGGACAGACTTGGACGCACACCTCTCACCATAGGAAAGAAGGATGAGGGATACTGTGCTTCTTTCGAGAAGTTCGCGTATCTGAACCTTGGCTACAGGGACCACAAGGAGCTGGGGCCCGGAGAGATAGTGATAATCACACCTGAAGAGGTGGTACAGCTGGGCAAGCCCGGAGACAGGATGAAGATATGCACCTTCCTTTGGGTTTATTACGGATATCCTTCATCGGGATACGAGGGAGTCTCCGTGGAGGAGATGAGATACAGCTGCGGACGTCATATGGCGGAGCGTGACAAGCTGGGCAAAGGTGATCTCGACATAGTGGCAGGTGTACCCGACTCGGGCACGGCACATGCAGTGGGATATGCCAATGCATCCGGCATACCGTTTTCGAGACCCTTCATAAAGTACACCCCTACCTGGCCGAGATCCTTCATGCCGACCATACAGTCCAGGAGAGACATGATAGCCAGGATGAAGCTGATCCCGGTGCATGAGCTCATAGAGGGCAACAGACTGCTCCTCATAGACGACTCCATAGTGCGCGGCACACAGCTGCGGGAGACCACACAGTTCCTCTATGATGCGGGAGCAAAGGAGGTACATGTGAGACCTGCCTGTCCGCCCATCATGTTCGGCTGTAAGTATATCAACTTCTCCAGATCCACATCCGAGATGGAGCTGATCGCGAGACGGGTGATCAGCAAAGAAGAGGGGGAGAACGTGGAGAGAGCTGTGCTTGAGGACTACGCCAATCCCGACAGTGACAGATACAGGCTGATGGTGGAGAAGATCAGGGACCAGCTGGGCTTTACATCTTTAGCCTACAACAGGCTGGACGATATGCTGGAGGCATGCGGCATAGACAGGGACAAGCTCTGCACCTATTGCTGGAGCGGATCGGATGGAGAATGATCGTAAGCTGTCAGATACCTGCGAAATGAAACAGGATACCGACGAGGGCTGAGACAGCAATAGAGAGTATCGGATGGAGCTTGAATCTGCTCCTGAATATGAATATGAGGACGGCAAGTATTATTGCCTTCCAGATGAAAAGATCGCCTATATCATGGCTTGCGTTAAACGCGGGAATGTTGATGAGGGCGATCTTTACCACGTTCAGTCCCGCTGCCGTTATCATGGCTATGGAAGCGGGGCGAAGGCCGTAAAAAGCGCCGTTTACGTATCTGTTGTCTTTGAACTTCGCAAGGAAGTGAGCCACGATCAGTAT
>DNLO01000053.1 GCA_003488445.1 Lachnospiraceae bacterium
TGCGGGACCGGCACGTCGACGGCTGCCGGCAGCGTATCGCAGGATGTGGTCGCAGAGATCACCCGCAAGGTGCTGGAGTCTCTCGGTAAATAAGAAAGGACAGATGGCAATGGCATTGGATGAAAGCTATGTGCGCCAGGTAGTACAAAAGGTGATGGCATCGGTGGAGCTGGACAGCGCACCTGCCGGTCAGCACGGGATATTCGCTGATATGAACACCGCCATAGAGGCTGCCTACGAAGCACAGAAAAAAGTCAGAGTCATGACGCTGGATCAGAGAGAAAAGATCATAGCCATCATGAGACAGAAGACAAGGGACAACGCCGAGATGCTGGCGAACATGGGCGTGTCCGAGACAAAGATGGGAAATGTGGGCGACAAGATACTGAAGCACCGTCTGGTGGCCGACAAGACTCCGGGTACGGAGGATATCACGACTACGGCATGGTCCGGAGACAGAGGACTGACACTGGTGGAAATGGGACCTTTCGGAGTCATAGGATCCATCACCCCCACCACCAACCCTTCCGAGACCGTAGTCTGCAACACCATAGGGATGTTCGCTGCCGGCAATACGGTAGTATTCAACCCTCATCCCAAGGCTATCAGGACATCGATATTCGCTATCAACCTGATGAACGAGGCTTCGCTGGAGGGCGGCGGTCCGGACAACATAGCGGTGACCGTGGAGAAGCCCACTCTGGAGACCAGCGATATCATGATGAAGCATCCCAAGATACCTCTGCTGTGTGCTACGGGAGGTCCGGGAGTGGTGACTGCAGTGCTTTCTTCGGGAAAGAGAGCCATAGGAGCAGGAGCAGGTAACCCTCCCGCATTCGTGGATGCCACCGCTGACGTGAGGAAGGCTGCGAGAGACATAGTGAACGGATGCACCTTCGACAACAATCTCCCCTGCATCGCAGAAAAGGAGATAGTGGCAGAGGACAGCATCTGTGATGAGCTGATGAACTATATGATATCCGAGAACGGATGCTATCTGGCGGACAAGGCCGTACAGGACAGACTCGTGTCCACTGTATTGGACTCCAAAGGAGCGCTCAACAGAGACTGTGTGGGACGTGACGCAAGGACACTTCTCGCCATGGTGGGAGTGACTGTGGGAGCAGACATCAGATGTATCACATTCGAAGGACCCAAGGAGCATCCGCTGATCACCAAGGAGCTGATGATGCCGATACTCGGCGTGGTCAGGGTAAAGGACTTCAAAGAGGGTGTGGAGACAGCCAAGTGGCTGGAGCACGGCAACCGTCACTCCGCACATATACACTCGAAGAACGTGGACCATATAACGGAGTATGCGAGAGAGCTGGACACGGCGATCCTGGTCAAGAACGGACCCAGCTATGCGGCACTCGGCTTCGGGGGAGAGGGATTCCCTACTTTCACGATCGCATCCCGTACAGGCGAGGGTCTCACCAGCGCGTCGACCTTCACCAAGAGACGCCGCTGCGTGATGAGCGACGCTCTCTGCATCAGATAAGTCAGCCGTAGTGTAGCGCATATCAGTAAGTGACAGGAGGAAGAAAATGGCAGTAAATGAACAGGATGTCGAGAAGATCGTAAGACAGATCCTGAATGAGATGGGTGGCTCGTCAGCACAGGCTGCGCCCTATGCCGGCACAGGCAGCACCGCAGGCGGACAGATACCCAAGACGGCACATGTGGCTGTACTGGTAGACAAAGAGAGATTCGAGGTAAAGGAGTATCCTATCCCTCCTCTCGGTGATGACGACATCCTCGTACGTGTGGAGGGATGCGGAGTCTGCGGTACCGACGCACATGAGTTCAAAAGAGATCCCTTCGGACTGATCCCTGTGGCTCTGGGACATGAGGGCACAGGCGAGATAGTGGCCATGGGAAAGAATGTGAAGAAGGACAGCGCGGGAAAGGACCTGCATATCGGAGACAAGGTAGTGACCTGCATGATCTTCAGGGACAATCCGGAGATCACGATGTTCGATCTGAACAAGCAGAATGTGGGAGATGCGGATGTATACGGACTGCTGCCTGATGATGATTATCATCTCAACGGCTGGTTCTCCGACTACATCTTCATCAGAGGAGGTTCTACGATATTTAACGTGAGCGACCTCGATCTGGACAGCCGCATCCTCATAGAGCCCAGCGCTGTGCTGGTGCATGCGGTGGAGAGAGCGAAGACCACAGGCATACTGAAATTCAACGCGAGAGTGGCAGTGCAGGGCTGCGGCCCCATAGGACTGCTGTGCATCGCAGTGCTCCGCACCATGGGCATAGAGAACATCACGGCAGTGGATGGAAACGCCCAGAGGCTGGAGTTCGCAAAGAGGCTCGGTGCGAACAGGACAGTAAACTTCAATGATTTCCAGGGTATCGAGGCACTGACAAAGGCGGTGGAGGATTCCTTCGGAGGCCATCTGGCCGACTTCGCTTTCCAGTGCACGGGCAACCCCAAGGCACACAGCAACATATATAAGTTCATACGTAACGGCGGAGGGCTCTGTGAGCTCGGCTTCTTCGTGAACGGCGGAGACGCTCAGATCAATCCGCATTTCGATCTGTGCTCCAAGGAGATCAATCTCGTAGGCTCATGGGTATATACCCTCAGGGACTACGGCACCACCTTTGATTTCCTCAAGAGAGCAAAGGGCATAGGGCTGCC
>DNLO01000024.1 GCA_003488445.1 Lachnospiraceae bacterium
ATTTTCATATCGTATGAAATGTGGTATAGTATATCCATGCTCATAGAAGTGACAAAGCTGAACGATGATAAGGTCGCGATAAACTCCGATCTGATCGAGATCATCGAGACGACGCCCGATACAGTCATCACTCTGAACACCGGGCGCAAGTTGATAGTAAAGGAAAGTAGACAAGAGCTCCGAAATCTAGTAAACTTTCATAGTTAGGGTTTTCGGATCCCTGATTTTTTGTGCTCAAATATAAACGCAACAGAAGGTAAACAACATTGGATTTAGGATCGATTATAGGTCTGGTCGGATGTATCGCGCTCGTCTTCTACGGCATCGTAGGATCGAACGGTATGTCGGCTCTGCAAAGCTTCATAGACAGAGACTCCATCATCATCACTATCGGCGGTACCATGATGTGTATCATGGCCATGAACACCATCCCTACCTTCCTGGGAGGGTTGAAGTCGTTCAAGCAGGTACTGAATCTGGAGAAGTCCGATGCCGGCGGAGTGATCAAGCAGATCATAGACCTTTCCAACGTGGCGAGAAAAGAGGGACTGCTTTCTCTTGAGGAGGCGGCATCCAATATCGATGATGAGTTCCTGAAGAAGGGCATCATGCTGGTGGTCGACGGTACGGATCCGGACCTGGTACGTGCCATCATGGAGACCGAGATGACCGGAATAGAGGGCAGACACAAGGACAACATAGGGTTCTGGGAGAACATGGGATCCATGGGACCTGCATGGGGAATGATCGGTACACTGATCGGTCTGATAAACATGCTGAAGAACCTGTCGGATATGGCGGCTCTCGGACCTGCTATGGCCGTGGCTCTGGTCACGACATTCTACGGTTCGCTGATAGCGAACTGGATCTGTGCTCCCGTGGCCAACAAGCTCAAGATGAAGAACGCATCGGAAATGTCCGTAAAAGGAATAATGGTGGAGGGACTCCTGTCAATACAGGCAGGTGAGAACCCGAGAGTCATAGAGGAGAAGCTGAAGTCCTTCATATCTCCGACGGATAGAAAGGCGATGAGCTCTGATGAGGGCGGCGCCGCAGGCGGAGGAGAGGGCTGATGGCTAGAAAAGCGGCTCCCGAAGAGCCCCCGAAGGGCGCACCGGCGTGGCAGTCTACGTTTGCGGATCTCATGAATCTGCTGCTCTGCTTCTTCGTGCTGCTCTATGCTTTCTCCAGCACGGATGTGGACAAGTTCGAGGCTATAGCGGCCTCCATGTCCAAGGCCTTCTCCATATTTGATCCGGGAGGAGACTCTATAGGAGAAGGAGATGCCGTGGGCAACGGTGTGTCGCAGCTCTCCAATATCTCGGAGCAGATATCCTCCATGGGCAAGAACACCACGGGCAACTCTCAGAACAAGGACTACAACGAAGAGGGCATGGGTGAGGAGACCTTTGAGTCCGCTACCTTCTCCAAGGACGACATGGAGAACGGGGATGAGGAGAATCAGGCTCCGGACAAGAACGAGCACGAGACCAGCAGCGAGGGAGACCAGGCTGAGCAGGGCACCCAGGGGCAGCAGCAGGAACAGCAGGCAGCGCAGATCTCCGACGAGCAGGCGAAGCAGCAGCTGGAGGAGTCCGGGATCAAGGAGTCCGAGGAGCTTGCAGAGCGCATAGAGGAGACCGTCAATGAGGAGGATCTCGCAAAACAGATCGATATCGACTTCACCAGTCAGTATGTCAGCCTCACGATGAACGGTTCGTTGTTATTTGACTCAGGAAGTGCTACAATAAAAGATACCGCTACGGTCACACTCGATAAGGTGGGTAAGATACTCGAGACCTATGCGGACAGTACAATAGAGATAGAAGGACATACGGACAATGTCCCCATCAGCAATTCGCAGTTTCACAACAATGACGAGCTGTCGGATGCGAGGGCTTTGAGCGTTTTTGCGTATTTTAGGGACAATTCCGACCTGGATCCGGCCATCATGAAGCATACCGGAAGGGGAGCATATGTCCCGATAGCCGACAACGGTACGCCGGAGGGCAGACAGCTCAACAGGCGCGTGGAGATAAGGATTTACAACCAGCTGAGCGATGTGTCGTAGGCGGAGAGCCGGGGCATGGCAGGCATGGGGATAAAGGAGATCTGACGTGAAAAAGAACATGATAAGCATCATCATACTGGCACTTCTTGTGGTGAATGTCGCAATGAATGCGATCATGATGTTCACTGTGATACCGGCCAACAGGAAGACGATAGCATTGGTCGACCAGGTGTCGGCAGCCATAAAGCTCGATACGTCGGGCACCTCTCCGGAGGGTTCATCGGGCGGGAGTTCAAGGTCTGTATCTCTCGCAGATACGGCTACATACTCCGTACCGGATCAGCAGACATTCCAGCTGAAGAAGGGCGAGGATGCCAAGGATCACTTCCTGGTATGTTCAGTGGCCATTCTTATGGATATGACACATGACGACTACGAGACATACGGCGGAGACATAGACAGCAGACAGTCGCTCATACTCAATGCTCTGTCGGAGACCATAGGTCAGTATTCGTATGAGGATGTACAGGCTCTGGGGCAGGCGGGCGTGCAGAATGCATGTCTCGAGAAGCTGCAGGAGGTGTTCGGATCGGACTTCATATATCAGGTTGCCTTGAGCGGATATATAGTCCAGTAATATACGGCAATATTTGGAAGGACCGGGTAAGAAATGGGAGATGTCCTCTCACAGGACGAAATTGATAATCTCTTAAAGGCGCTCTCTACAGGTGAGATAGATGCCGATGAGATGAAGGAGGATACCGGCAAGTCGGTCAAGGAATACGACTTCAAGCGTCCGGCTAAGTTCTCCAAGGAGCACCTGCGCACGCTGGAGATCATCTTCGAGCATTACGGCAGGCTTTTGTCCACCAATCTCCCGGTGTATCTGCGAAAGAACGTGCAGGTGAGCGTGGTAAACTCCGAGGCACTGACATTCTCCGAGTTTACGAACTCGCTGTCCAACCCGGTAATACTGGGTATAGTGAATTTCCTCCCTCTGAACGGTAACGTGATGGTGGAGCTGGGATGCAACCTCGGATTCGCGATGATAGACAGACTCCTGGGCGGCCAGGGCGATGCGCTGGAGAAGAACAGAGAGTTCTCGGAGATAGAGATGTCCCTGGTGGAAAAGATGATGGCGGTATGCATATCTCTTTTCAGGGAGCCTTGGAAGAACGTGGTGGAGCTTTCTCCGGTGCTGGAGCGTGTGGAGACCAATCCGCAGTTCGCTCAGATCATAGCTCCTACCGAGATGATAGCTATCGTGACCCTGAATATCCGTATCGGAGAGGTGGAGGGACTGATGAACATCTGTCTGCCGTACTTCACTCTCGAGTCGGTCATGGACAAGCTGAACACGAAGTTCTGGTTCTCGACGATGCAGGAGTCGTCGGATGATGATTATACAGAGCATCTGCAGGATATGATACAGCATGTGCAGATACCGATCATAGCAAAGCTTGGGGACAGTTCCATCACTGTCACCGATTTCGTCAATCTGCAGCCGGGGGATGTCATCAGACTGTCCTCGAAGGTTGATGAGGAAATGGATATATACGTGGGAAACATCAGGAAGTTCAAGGCTCTGCCGGGTGCGACCAAGAAGACGTACGCTGTCAGAGTGACATCGATAATCAAAGAGGAGGAGGAATAGGCGCATGGACGGAATGCTATCGCAGGATGAAATAAACGCCCTGCTTTCCGGAATGGCCGCAGACGGGGACGATGCAGCCCCGGCCGGTGACGCGGCACCTGCCGCAGATGCCTCTCCAGCCGGCGGCGGAGACGATCTCCTTACTGAGTTTGAGAAGGATGCCATAGGCGAGGTAGCCAATATAAGCATGGGAACATCGGCGACTACGCTGTATTCCCTCGTCAATATGAAGGTGGATATCACCACTCCCGAGGTCACCATAGCCACATGGGAGGATATCACCAAGGAGTATGAAAAGCCCTGCGTATTCATACAGATACACTACAAGGCAGGACTGGACGGCTACAATATGCTGGTCCTCCGCGAGAATGACGTAAAGATCATCACGGATCTGATGATGGGCGGAGACGGCACCAATACGGACGGAGAGCTGGGAGAGCTCCATCTCTCGGCAATATCGGAGGCCA
>DNLO01000030.1 GCA_003488445.1 Lachnospiraceae bacterium
AGCTCCCAGGCCATATCACCTCCGGTCACGAGATCGTCGCGCCCCACCACATAGATACCCGCACTGGACATGACGAAGAGCGTATCCTCATCCTTCACCCAGATATCATAGTTGTTGAAATAGGGGAATCCGTCCAGCATACGTACCTCACCGTCAGGCTCCAGATAGCACAGGCCGTTGCTGGTGACTATGAACACTCCCTCGGACTTCGGATCCTTTATGGTACGGAGTATCACACCGCTGCTGAGACCGTCGTCCCGGGTGATCATATGGACCACCTCTCCGTCCTTAAGCACCGCGATACCGTCGCCGTCCGTACCTGCGAGTATCGTCCCGTCGCTCTGCTGCGTGATGGTAAGAATCATCGAGTTTATGAGACCGTCTTTGTTGCTGATCGTATTTGTGATCCTGTGATCCTTAATATAGCTGATGCCTGTATCCCCTGCCGCGAGTATCGTCCCGTCCGAAAGACCCGTCACTATCCTCGCACGGTTTCCGAAGCTTCCGTTGTCGGCATTATAGCTCCAGCTCTCCCCGTCAGGCGCGTATTCCATCAGACCGTTTCCGTAGGTACATACCCACAGGTGGTCGCTTCCGTCCACATACATGCAGCGGATGCGCTTGCCTTCAAGCTCTTCTGTCAGCTCATTCTCTATCTGGTTGCGGCATGCCCCGTCCACCACATCCAATCCTTTGTCGGTCCCGATATAGTAGCAGTCCTTCCATGCGACTATTGCGTTGACCACACGACGCTCCATGCCGATGGAGCCGTATACATCCTTGAAGGGAGACTTGGCGAGCCTCAGCAGACCCAGTCTGGATGAGGTGAACCAGAGATTTCCCTGATAATCAAAGAGCATGTTGTCGATGGAGTTGTTGAAATCATTGGTATTAAGCCTGTGATAGCCTCCCCTGTCGATATAGGAGACCCCGCTGTCCGTCGATATGAAGAGCGTCCCGTCGTTCAGATAATTCAGATTGTTGATGGAGTTCACGTCACGGCAGCTTATGACGTTCTTCTGCTTCAGACCATCCCCTGATACATCAAAGCAGAATATATGGTTGGTGGATGACCCTACCATCAGAGTGCCGTCCGGTGCGAAATCACAGCAGTTGTACAGCTCATGCTCGTCGGGCAGCTGCAGCGAATCCTGGATGACTCCTCCTTTCAGGAGAAACAGTCTGCCGCCGGAGGAAACAGCCGCCACGTGACCGTCCTGGTCCGCGGTGATACTGTCCGCATAGTTTATCTCATCCAGTGTATTGGAAGCTTTCAGTCCGTTGTTCATCTCCAGGATCTGCATGCTTCCTGTGGTGCCCACATAGTAGCATCCGTCTGAAGCCTGGGTGATGCAGCGCACGGAATTGGACGGAAGCCCGCTCGACTGATCCAGCACGTTCACCACCTTCTCCCGGATCACTATGGAGAGACCGTTGTCGTTGGTCCCTATCCACATGCGGCCTTCTTCGTCCACGAAGAGACAGTTCACATTTTTGACGGATTCATATTCATCTATCCAGTGGAACTCGCGCCCGTTGTATCTGTACAGTCCGGCATATGTGCCGATCCACAGCACACCGTCATTGGTCTGGGCGATATCATTGGCCTCACCGCAGGGAAGTCCGTTGTTGCTGCTGTATACGTTCTGGACATAGTCATTATAGTCCGTCTCATACGTAGCCGGCATCTCCGATGCGAGAGCGTTACCGGCAACTGACAATGCCATCCCTGCCGACAGGAGTATGAGCGCAGCTGCCTTCCCCATACCGGTTTGAGGCGTATCGTCGCCTTCCAGCTCCTTTTTGCGTTTTCGTATCTGTATCACCAGATACACACCCGTAATGGTCAGCACTTTATCTGCGAACTCGATGGCAAGCTGCCCCATCACGGCACAAAGGAACATGGGCCATCCCTTATCCAGAAGATAGTCTATGACCCCGTCTCCCCATTTATTGCCGGTATACCCCCCGGCCACGATCAGGTTCACCGTCACGGACACCACAAGGGCCGAGACTACCGCAAGGGATGCCGTCTTCATAAAGCCGTAGAAACGGTCGAGCCATCTCCTTCGTGCCGCAATGCCTATGATGATACCCAATGTGATACTTGTGATGGAATATGCCGCAGAGATGCGGCTTATCATACAGTATGCCAGATTGCCGGAGACACCTACCAGTGCACCGCACACCGGCCCTGCTATATACGCACACAGTGCCGTCCCGAAGGAGTCGAACCAGAGAGGCAGATCCAGCCATACCGCAATGAACTTTCCTCCCATGTTCAGGCACACGCACAGCGCAACAAATAAAACGATCTTCCAGGTTTTCCATTCTTTCATCCGCTTATCCCCCTGCAACCCGCTTGAATAATTATAGCAAGGGGGTGATAGCATGTAAAACAGAATAAAACGGATGTCCGGTCTTTACTCCTGTCCTTTGAGCGCATCCACCATATCTACTGTCTTCACCTTCCTTGAGAGAAGCCTGTTCACCGTCATGGAGAGGGCATAGGTACCTGCCACGGTATAAAGAAAGCTCTGCGGTGAATAGGTGGCTATATAGTCCATTGATTCGGGCATGGAAGCAAAGAGCGCGGTGACGAGAAACATTCCCGCCGGAATCCCGAAAACTATACCCGCTCCGGTGATCCAGATATTCTGCATCTGCAGTATTCCCCTTATCTTCCCCGTGGTGAAGCCCAGCACCTTCAATGTGGCCATCTCACGGTTCTTCTCCACCAGAGAGAGCACACCCAGGTTGTAAAGCACCACTATGCCCAGTATGGCAGCTGCCGCCACCAGGATATATATCATCGTGTACATCATCTCCTTCATGGAGTCGAAAGCTTCCAGCATTTCCGTCTTACCCTGTACACCCGTTATGTGATCGTCATCATCCAAATAATTGCCCGGATCCACATTGGTACATATACAGTCGGGCCGGAAGTCGTATTCCATATCCTCAAAGAGCCTGCGGGTCATGGCTATCCCCTGTGAGGTGGGATGTCTGTATATCCCTGCCACCCTGTCCATCCGCCACTTATCATCTCCCACGATATGCCATCTGAACATATCACCTTCGCGAAGCCCCAGTGTCCTGGCCATCTTGTATGTCATGGCTACCCCTTCGGGGTTGAGCCTCGTGTGCTTCAGATGTTCATCCTCGAAATGAATATAGTTGCCCACGTCATATACGGTAAGAGTCCCGGATTTCTTTATTCCTCCCACCTCGAACTCCAGTGCACCGTTCTGTATCATCTGACCGCTGTATTTCTTCGCATACTCCTGCGTGACGGGATACGCTGTGCCGGGCTCCATGATTATCTGGTATCCCGACGTATTGAGCTCACCGTAAAGCCAGGATGTGATGAAGTTCATGGTATCCAGGCAGGCGAAGGCTCCGAAGAGCAGCATGGAGCAGCCGAGGACTCCCACCATGCCCATTGCCGATCTCACTTTGTTCCTCAGTATGTCTCTGATGTTCCACTGGGTGGAAAAATCCAGTTTGAGCCACAGCCTGCTCTTTTCCAGTGCGGAATGCTTCAGCTTCTTCGGAGAGGCGGGCCGCAGTGTCTCTGCCGGCGCAGGCGCCAGCTCCTTCCTGCAGGAGATGAAGCTGACAAGAGTGGATACAGCCACCGAAACCATGATCCCCGCAAAGGACTTTACCGAGAAGGCCTTGGACATATTGGGCACCAGATATGCATCCGTCTGCATGCTGATGATCAGCTCGGCGATGGTGCAGTACCCGAGGACGGCACCTGCGATGCCTCCTGCAAGGCTTAAAAAGAAGCTGTAGGATGCGTAGTGTATGGTGATCGTCCTTTTGGTAAAGCCCAGAGCCTTCAGGGTTCCTATCTGTACCCTCTGTCTGGAGGTCATCCTGGTCATGGTCGTGATGATACCCAGGATGGATATCAGGAGGAAGACTACCGGAAAAAGATATGTCATTGAGGCATGCTGCTCTATCTCGGAATGAAATGTCTGGTAGCTGAGATCGGCATCCTTGTCTGTCGTCACCACCTTGTCGGAGTCCAGCACAAGGCTCACTTCGTCTCCTATGCGCTGCCCCAGCTTTTTCTCATCATCCGATATCCCTCCGGTATTATCTATCCCGTCCACATCGGCCGTGATCAGATTGTATGTGAGTTCTCCGGATATGGGGTATTCCGAGCTGTCCATGTAGCAGAAGCCGTACTGTCCGTAATCCGGCATCATTGTTGCCGCATCGGGAAGGAAATACACGTATTCCGGACTGTAGAAGGTGCCCCGTATCACTTCGTCGAACTCTCTGCCTTCCAGCTTCAGTCTGATCTTGTCCCCCACATTCAGATGCTGCACCTTTGCCAGCATGCAGTCTATCCATACTCCGCTCTCTCCGGGTGCGTAATCTTCTCCGTCCACTATGACCAGACGTGATATCCCGTTGGAGTCTATGAAGTTCATCTGCATGTCGAGCTCACTGTCCAAAAGCACCTTGCCGTCCTCACGGCAGCGTTTCTCTGCCATGACCACGCCGGGTATGGAAAGGATCGCTTTCAGATCGTCATCCCTGAAGGCTTTGCCCTGTATCCACAGGTCGCACAGATCCGTCTCCTCGTAGTACTGCTCCTCGTAGTACCTCATGCCGTTCGCTTCCGAGTCCAGTCCCACGAAGACATACATGCTGAGCAGTGACATCAGGAATATGGACAGGAACTGCACCTTGCTGCGCAGCAGATCCCTTGCCATCTTGCGAAGCAGCATTACCAGTTCACCTCTTCCGCATCCTTGGGCGAGTCGTTGGTCTCCACCGACTGCACCGTGCCGTTCTTAACCCTTATCACCCTGTCGGCGATATCCGCGAAAAAGCTGTTGTGGGTCACCATCACCACCGTATGTCCGTTTTCGCTGCTCTCCTTCTGCAAAAGCTTCAGTACCTCTTTGCCTGTACCGGTATCCAGCGCTCCGGTAGGCTCATCGCAGAGCAAAAGCCTCGGGTTCTTGGCCAGTGCTCTCGCTATGGATGTCCTCTGCTGCTCTCCGCCGGACATCTGTGAGGGGAACTGATGCATATGATCGGCCAGTCCCACCGATGCCAGACATCCGGCCGGATCCAGCACCTGTACTCCGCTGTTCTCCTGCTCCCATATGCTCTTTTTCTTCACGTTGTTTCTTACATCCTTCATCAAAGCCACGTTTTCGTATGCGGTAAGTGTGGGTATCAGGTTGTAGAACTGAAATACCACGCCCACGTTCCAGGCTCTGTAGGCCGTCAGATCATCGTCTTTGAACCCTGCTATATCATGTCCGTCAAAGATGATCTCTCCTCCTGTGGGAGAGTCCATACCGCCCAGAAGATTCAGGAGAGTCGACTTGCCTGCTCCCGAAGGTCCCAGTATCACTACCATCTCTCCCTTGTATATCTGCAGATCCACATCCTTCAGTGCATAGAAGGTATGCTCTCCGAGTATGTATTTTTTCTCTACCTTTCTGAACTCAATGAACGGATCCAACTGCCTTCTCTCCTATCTGGTCGTCTGTAACCGCATCCGTGATGACGACATCGTTCTCACTCAGACCTTCCTTCACTTCCGCGTATTCCGAGGTTCTGATCCCTGCGTTTATATATTTCTTTGCTATCACCCCGTCCTCTATGGCGTAGCAGTAGTCGCCCTCGTTGTCGGTGTAGAGTGCGCTGTAGGGCACAAGCAGCACGCCATCCTCTTCATCGGTGTATATCGTGACGTCCGCCTCTATCCCCAGTATCAGTGCCTCGTCCGGCTCGTTGATACTGACCTCCACCGCCACCTTGTTCTTGTCGGAGTCATCCGATACAGCCACATGGTTGATGCGCGATACGGTGGCGTCGTACACCTTTCCTGCCACATCGGCTTCGGCTCTCTGTCCGATCTTTATCTTTCCGATATCATATTTGGAGATCATCAGCGTCACCTTGAGGTCATCTGTGTTCACCAGTCTGAAAAGAGGTGTCCCCTTTGTGACTATGCTTCCTTCCTTTACCATGCACTCCGTCACCACTCCCGAACAGTCTGCCCTGACGCCCTCGGCCGCTTTAGCCAGCTCTATCTGGGCAGCCTCCTCCCTGCTTCGCAGCAGATCTGTCTGCTTTTCCAGTGCTTCCTTCTGGCTCTTGTTCAGTATCCCCTCTTCATAGGCCCTCTTTTCCGTCTTCGCCTGAGTCCAGTTCCTGTTGATATCCTCCATCAGGTTGGCGGTATCGTTGAACCTGGCATATTCATCGGGTGTCATCTGTGAAGGAGGCAGACCTGCAAGCCCTTTATTGAGCCCTGCTATGTCCTCGTTCAGTTCATCGATATCACCCTGTATCTCTTTGCCTTTATCCCCGGTCTTTTCTGCCGCACTGAGCTTGTCGTATTCGGTCTTCTTCTCCGCTATGTCCTCGTTCTTCCCGGCTATACGCTTCTTCAGGCTGTCGGCCTCGCACTGTATGTTCCAGTTCTCCGTATACTGGCTCTCGTCCTGACTGTCTGCCGACTCTCTCTGCCATGCGTAAAGAATGGCGTAGGCATTGTCATCCGATGCCGCTTTGTTGTATTTCGATGAATACTCGTTGCTCTTGTCTATCTTTCCTTTTACGTCATCCTCGCTCTGCTCCCTGCTGATGGCCGCTTCGCTCACGCTCCGCTCGTAGTCGGAGATGTCGTAGGAGAGCAGCAGGTCTCCTCCCGTCACCCGGTCTCCGGCCTTGATGTCCAGCCTCTCTATGGGGGCTGTCACTCTGGCAAAGTAGGTGTATTCATCCTCACCGTCCACATTGCCGCTCTCCTCTATGCTCCCGGCTATGTTCCCTCTTGTAACATATGCCGCCTCATACTGCTTTCCTCCACCTTTTCCGAAGGCAGTCAGTGCGATGCATGCCGATATGGCCGCAACCGCCACCGCGGCCGTTATTATCCTTTTTCTCCCTTTCATTTTCCTCTGGTCATCCCTTCAGTTTTTTGTTTTTCCCTAAGCCTTTATCATTCAAAAACCCCCTCCTGTCTTATGCAGGAAGGGGGTTTTTGCTATGATCCGTTGCATCCTTTAGTATGTTTTGAGCAGTTTCCTGCCATAGGGCAGCCTATGCAGCGTCTGCCGTTCTTTTTTTCCCTGTAGATGTAGAGAACGGCCCCGGCGACTATGATCACCAGTATCAGGCTTATCAGTATGTTTGCAGTTACTGCACTCATAGGCTGTATCCTCTCCGTATCCTCAGCTCAGCTGATATTCCGCCACAAGCTTCTTCTGGTTGCTTTTAGCGCACCAGCAGATGATCGCCGCGAAGCAGAGTATGGCTATCAGTCCTCCCACAAAACCGGCACCGGGTGCTCCTGTGGTGATGATGGTTCCGATCTGGTATACCAGGAAGCCCACAGTGAATCCCGTGGCGAGCTGCAGTCCTATGGCACCCCACATCCACTTTGCCGACTTCA
>DNLO01000185.1 GCA_003488445.1 Lachnospiraceae bacterium
CACAGGGATCTCCTCCGCTACAGGTATCTCCTCTGCAGGATCAGCCGGCTGCAGCTCCTCCTCGGGCAGCTCCATCGGCTCCGGATCGAAATCTGACAGCATGGCATCGAGAGCCTCCTCTGCCTTGGGTGCGGCAGCAGGCCCTATGTTCAGATCGGCTTCTTTTTGTTCTACGGATTTGAGTAGTTGATCTAAATAATCTTCATCTGAACTCATTTCGACGCTCTATATTCCTTCATCCATTCTATAAAATCATCTATCTCGATGGGCTTCGAATAATAATAGCCCTGCATACTGGTGATCTTGAAGTTCTTCCTCAGATACTCCTTGATCTCCTCTGTCTCGATGCCCTCCACACAGCAGTTGATGTTGAGTCTGGAGGCACAGTTGGTGATAGCCTCCAAAAGACACTGCTTCGGGAAGTCTTCCTGTATATTGTCGATAAATGATTTGTCTATCTTGATCTGATCCACCGGAAGCGAGACCAGAAGGCCAAGGGCCGAATACCCCGTGCCGAAATCATCCAGGGCGGTCTGCATCCCGCTGCTCTTGAAGAAGACCATGTCATTCCTGAGAGAGTCCACATCGATGAGCTTGCATCTCTCTGTCAGCTCCAGCTTGAGATTACGGGCTCTGAAATTTTCTTCCTCCACTATCCTGTTCAGATCGGTCTTGAAATCCACTCTCTGAAGCTGGGGATAAGCCAGATTCACATTTACGATAAAGTCGGGATCATCACTGATGATCCTCTTCGCATCATTCATCGCGGTCCTGAGTATGAAGCTTCCAAGCTCATAGAAGGCCGCATCCTTCTCCAGCCAGGGAATGAAGCTGTTCGGAGGTACTATATTTCCCTTTTCATCCCTGTATCTGATCAGAGCCTCCATGCCTATCACGCTCTCATCCTCAGCCGAGACTATGGGCTGGTATACCAGATAGAACCCCCTGCATCCCTCAACGATACTGTTCCTTATCTTGTTGAGCGAAGACAGGTGCTCCCTGCTCTTCGCCTGCATCTCGTCATTGTATACGAGAAGCTCCATCCTGTTCTCGTTCTTCGCCTGAGCCATGGCATACTGCACACTGTTGTATATGGTGGAAGCATCCAGAGTCATGTCCGTGACATGCATCGCACCGCCGCACACATCCAGCTCGGCATGCATGCCGTCTACCACCACATCATTCTTCAGGAATCTCTTGAACTCATCGAAGAACTCATGCATCTCACCTGTAGTATGTTCGTCCTCCTTGACCACGTAGACGAACTTCGTGCCGTCTCCTCTGAAGAAAGTCCCCTTCAGCTTCCTGCTCTGCAGCCATTCCGCTATCTTCTTCAGCAGCTTGTTGCCCTCATCGAAGCCGTACATGCTGTTGAAGTCAAAGTAATTCCTTATCCCCGCCTCAGACACAGCAAAAGGCTGTTTCTCTCCCAGATACTGCTTGATGGTCGCCATCAGATTATTTCTGGAATAGAGACCCGTCACGGGATCGATGGTATCCGGCCTCTCATAGTTCCTGATAGAACCCACGAAGAACAAAGGCGAGCCGTCGTCAGCCGATATCAGCTTTGCCTTGCAGCCTGTGGTCTGGTATATCCCCTGGGCATTCCTGACCTTCATGATATAGTCCAGAGTCGTTGTCTCGCCTCTCTCCAGGGCATCTATCATCTCCAGATACAGCTCTCGCTCATCCTCTGCTACATAGTTTGCAAAGAGATGCCCGGAATCCTTCATACGTATGCCGGGCAGACCGAAGTACTCCACCGCATCTCTCGACCATCTGGAAAGCTTCTCCGGGATATAGTCCACGAATATGAATCTGTTCTCGATACACTCGGAAAGGGCATCGAACACTATGTCCAGATTTCCTCCGGCAATAGCCTCCTTGAGCCCTTTATCATTAAAGAGCATAGTATCCGAATCTAACGTGATCATAGGTTTCATAGATAGGATTTTATCAAAGCGAACGCAAAAAAACAATACACGCGGAACCCGCGGAAACAGCCACTCTGAACCAGTTTCCCTCGAGTCCTCTGTAGTCTGTGCAGCGCCGGATCAGCAGGCCGTGACGCAGCATTCTCTCATACAGACCGGCATCCGACTCGAACAGGACAAAGTTGCAGCTGCTCTCGATATATCTGATCCCCTTGGCGGCCATCTTCTCCGCCATCCTGTTCCGGTGGACCCTCACTGTCTCCTCCGAACGTCTGAGATACTCCATTCTCCCGCTCCATGTGAATATCTCCTTTCCGACCTCCTCGGCAAAAACAGAGATGTTCCACTCCGGCAGGAGCCCCCTCACCCTGCGGCACAGATCACGGTCAGCGCACATCATATATCCAAGCCTGACTCCGGGTACAGCAAATGCCTTGGTGACGGAACGTATTATGATGATGTGATCGTTGTCGCGCGCCGCATCCACCAGGCTGTTGTCCTCTCCACCGTCGGACAGCTCTATGAAGCTCTCATCTATCACAAGACGGCAGCCGCTCTTTCTGCATACGTCCGCCAGATGCATCAGTACTCCTCTGTCTGCAAGCCTTCCGGTGGGGTTGTTCGGATTGCCTGTCACGACAGCAGCAGGGTGATCACTTTCTATCATGCCGGCAATACTGTCATCCATGACGAAGTCCCTGTCCTTATCCAGCAGGACAAACTTCACGTCACTTCCGGCAAACGCCCTCTCATATCCCACAAAAGAAGGCACCGGTATCATCACGCTCTCTCCTTCGTACAACCGTCCCAATACCGATATGATCTCCGAGGCTCCGTTGCCGCACACCACACACTCCGGGTCCATGCCATGGCACTCCCCTACAGCCTTTCGAAGTCCCTCCGCTCCGTACTCCGGGTAGCAGCCTATCCTCTCCTCTCCTCTTCTTATGGCATCGTTTATTATATCCGGCATTCCTGCCGGATTGATGTTTACAGAGAGGTCGTATCTTACCTCTTTGTCATAGATATTTCCGCCGTGCTGCAGTTCCATGTTCCGATCGTTCATCTCAATATCCTGTTGAAAAAAAAATGATATGGGTATATTATAGCATCTACAGCGACTATTAATCTGGGTATTTTGGGAGGATAGACTAATGAAATCAGAACTTACCATTCAGTTCGCAGGCAAGGACAGCACTGAATCAAAGCTCATATCAGATGCCAAGGCTGACTACAAGGCAAAGGGAAACAAGCCTTCTGATATCAAGAAGCTTGAGCTTTATGTACAGCCCGAGAACTCCATCGTTTATTATGTCGTAAACGACGGTGCTTTCAACGGCGAATTCCAGCTTTGATATAGAGCATCACATCAGCAGGAGATTAAAAG
>DNLO01000135.1:0-1701 GCA_003488445.1 Lachnospiraceae bacterium
GAGGAGACCGACAGGACCGTCAGCATACTGGAGGACGTCAACAAGGATGTGGAGGAGCAGAATACACAGCTCGACTCCACCAAGGACGACATGTACAGGATGGAAGAGGGTGTGAAGTCCGTCATGGACGGCACCACCGACATATCCGGCAGAGTGGACAGCCTGAACAATGCCAAGAACAATGTGGTGGGAGTGATAGAGGATCTGTCCGCGGTGTCCGAGGAGAATGCGGCATCCACACAGGAGACCAATGCTTCGATGCAGGAGCTGAACGCGACCTTCGAAGTGATAAATACATCTGCGGGCGAGCTGCAGCAGCTGGCAGCGAAGCTCAACGACCAGATAAGCTATTTCAAATTAGGAGAGGGGTAAGAATATGTTAGCAAGCCTGATACCACTTTTTGACAAGGACATGATGACCTGTGCGTATTCCATCTTCGCACAGAAGCAGGATCTGCTGAAGACTCCGTATGCGGCAGGGTCCGGCAGGTTCGACGGAGCCGGATACATCACCGGTCTGGAGATAGTGGATTCCTCCGGCATAGACACTCTTTCGGGAAGCAAAGAGGTGTTCATAGCCGTGAACGAGATAGCGATCTTCTCGGATATCGATGCCCAGACAAAGGCACCTCACGACAAGCTGGTGCTGCTTATCGATGCCGAGGTCAAGCCCGACGAGATGCATGTGAAACGTCTCATAGAGCTCAAGAACAAGCACTATAAGCTCGCCATAAGGAACATCACCATAGATATGTTCGAAGACTACAGGGTGATACTGAAGCTCATGGACTACATCTTCCTGGATCACAAGAAGATCAAGATACAGGTTGCAAGAGTGTATTTCCAGACTCAGTTCCCCAACCTCAAGCTCGTCGCCATCAACGTGGACTCTCAGGATGACTATGACAAGCTGACAGAGGGCGGCGGATACAGCCTCTACGAGGGAGATTTCTTCAGACTTCCGAAGACTACGGGAGACAGGGAGCTGGCTCCGCTGAAGATGAACTATCTGAGCCTGCTGAACCTGGTGAACGCGCCGGATTTCGATCTGACGAAGGCAGCAGACATCATACAGAACGATGCGGCTCTCGTGGTGTCGCTGCTGGAGATAGTGAACCACATGGCCATGAACTCCGAGATCACATCCGTCAGGCATGCAGCTGCGATGCTGGGTCAGAAGGAGCTGAAGAAGTGGATCAATACCGCAGTCACCAAGGAGCTCTGTGCAGACAGACCCTCCGAGGTCACCAGGATATCGATGCTCCGTGCGAAGTTTGCAGAGAATCTTTCGGAGCTGTACGGCATAGGCGGCATGTCTCAGGAGCTCTTCCTCACCGGTATGTTCTCGGTGCTGGATCTGATGCTGGACAAGCCCATGAAAGAGGCGCTTTCGCTTGTGAACATCTCCAAGGCCATAGACGAGGCGCTGCTTGAGAAGAAGGGCGATCTCGGTGAGGTGCTCACCTTCATCGAGGAATATGAGAAGGCTTCCTGGCAGGAGGTCTCCAGACTCATGATACTCAAGGATATCGAGATGAACGACGTCTACAGGGCATATCTCGATTCGCTGAGCTGGTACAGAGACCTTATGGCGGTAGCCGTAAAACAGTAAATCGTACCGGCAAAAAATAAAATGCTTGCAAAAGATATATAGACCTGTTAATATAGCTTTTGCGTGGCTCGTTGGTCAAGCGGTTAAGA
>DNLO01000135.1:1753-3178 GCA_003488445.1 Lachnospiraceae bacterium
GGTTAAGACGCCGCCCTCTCACGGCGGAAACAGCGGTTCGATTCCGCTACGAGCTATATGAAACCCTCGAGGACGAGAATCCCCGGGGGTTTGTTTTTTCAGAACAGGAGGTAATGACATGTACGGAACATTTTGGGCACTGATACCGGCAATAGTGGCTATCCTGCTGGCTCTCATCACGAAGGAGGTGTACAGCTCGCTCTTCATCGGTATCATCGTGGGCGGATTCTTCTATGCGAACTTCGGATTCGAGGGAGCCATGAACCACATCTTCAGTGAGGGACTCATAGCTGCACTGGCAGATCCCTACAATGTGGGTATCATTCTTTTCCTGATCTTCCTCGGGATCATCGTCGCAATGATGAACAAGGCCGGGGGTTCGGCAGCTTTCGGAGAATGGGCCTCAGCTCATATCAAGACAAGGGTAGGCGCACAGCTCGCCACAGTGGTGCTCGGCTGCCTGATCTTCATCGATGATTACTTCAACTGCCTCACAGTCGGATCCGTGATGAGACCGGTGACCGACAGACACAAGGTCTCCAGAGCGAAGCTCGCATATCTGATAGATGCCACGGCGGCTCCGATATGCATCATCGCTCCCATATCCTCATGGGCTGCGGCAGTATCCGCATTCGCGCCCGAGGGGACCAACGGACTGATGCTCTTCGTCAGAGCCATACCATACAATTATTACGCACTGCTCACTATAGTGATGATGGTCGGTCTCACGATCGCGAAGGTGGACTTCGGACCCATGGCACGTCACGAGAAGAACGCACTGAACGGCGATATATTCACCGTGCAGAGAACGGATAATAACGGGGACTCTCAGGCTGTCGTCGGCAAAGGAAAGGTGATCGATCTTGTATTTCCCATAGTCATACTGATCGCAGGATGCGTGATCGGAATGATCTATTCGGGAGGGTTCTTCTCCGGAGAGAACTTCGTGGATTCCTTTGCGAATTCCGATGCATCCGTAGGTCTGGTACTGGGCTCCTTCTGTGCGCTTTTCATAACCATAGTGATATATGTGATCAGGAGAGTCCTTTCCTTCAGTGAATGCATGGCTTGCGTGACGGAGGGATTCAAGGCGATGGTCCCTGCGATATGCATCCTGGCTCTGGCATGGACCCTGAAGGGAATGACTGATTCGCTGGGAGCCAAGGAATATGTGGCAGGTCTCGTGGAGAGCAGTGCGGGATCGCTCCTCAACTTCCTGCCGGCAATAGTCTTCCTCATTGCCTGCTTCCTGGCATTCGCCACGGGAACATCATGGGGCACCTTCGGTATACTGATACCTATCTGCCTGCATGCTTTCCCTCTGGAGAGCGGCAATCCGCTGGCTATCGTATGCGTATCGGCCTGCATGGCAGGTGCTGTCTGCGGTGATCACTGCTCACCCATATCCGACACCACGATCATGTC
>DNLO01000135.1:3293-4209 GCA_003488445.1 Lachnospiraceae bacterium
GCAGCGGTGTGCTCCTTCCTGGCATATATCGTGGCAGGGTTCGTGAACAATCCGGTGGTCCCGCTGATCCTCGGAGTGGCTGCGGTACTGGCTGCGATATCCCTTATCAAGTACAGCACAAAGAATGAAAAGGTTTGACATACAGGTATAGCTGTGGTATCTTTACACACGTGATGACAAGGTGGGCTGAAAAAGCCCACCTTCTTTTTAGGGAAGACGGCAATGAACGGAAAAAATGACCGCGCCGCGATAGCGGCAAGGTTCGCCGAAATGCTGTCGCCTGTGACGGAGAAGAACGGCTTCGACCTGATAGATGCGGAATATGTATGCGAGAGCTCCAACTGGTATCTCAGGGCATATATATCGCGAAAGGACGGAGCGGATATCTCGATAGGGGACTGCACACTGGTGAGCCGTATAGTGAGCAAACAGCTCGACAAAGAAGACTTTATTGATGACGAATACACGCTGGAGGTATGCTCCAGAGGCTTCATGGAAAAGCCGCAGACTGAGCCGGACGGTTCAGAGGACAATGAATTAGGAGGAGAACAAGAATGAACACGGAACTGTTAGAGGCTCTGGATCTGCTGGAGAGGGAGAAGGACATCAGCCGGGAGGTGCTGTTCGAGGCTATAGAGAATTCTCTGCTCATAGCCTGCAGGAATAATTTCGGCAAGGCTGAGAACGTACACATCACCATGGACCGGGAGACCTGTGACTACGAGGTGTATGCCGAGAAGACAGTGGTATCCGAGGTCACGGACAAGAGCCTGGAGATAAGCCTGGAGGATGCAAAGAAGGACTTCCCCGATGTCAAGGAGGGAGATACCGTACGTATAGACATCAACTCCAAGGAGTTCGGACGTATAGCCACTCAGAACGCGAAGAACGCCATACTCCAGAAGATCCGCGAGGA
>DNLO01000135.1:4422-10233 GCA_003488445.1 Lachnospiraceae bacterium
GAGATTCTCCGCCCTCAGGACAGAGTGAAGGTATATATACTGGACGTGCGCAACACGCCCAAGGGACCCCGCATCTCGGTGAGCCGTACCCATCCGGAGCTCGTGAAGAGACTCTTCGAGTCTGAGGTGGCCGAGGTGAGAGACGGTACGGTAGAGATCAAGAGTATCTCCAGAGAGGCCGGCAGCAGGACCAAGATGGCTGTGTACAGCCATGACCCCGATGTGGATGCGGTAGGAGCCTGCGTAGGTATGAACGGCAACCGCGTGAACGCCGTGGTGAACGAGCTCGGCGGTGAGAAGATAGATATAGTGAACTGGGACGAGAACCCCGCACTCTTCATAGAGAATGCGCTCTCGCCTTCGCAGGTGGTATCCGTCATAGTGGATCCCGATGAGAAGACAGCGAAGGTCGTGGTGCCTGACTACCAGCTCTCGCTGGCTATCGGCAAGGAGGGTCAGAATGCGAGACTCGCTGCAAGGCTCACAGGATACAAGATCGACATCAAGTCCGAGACTCAGGCCAAGGATGCCTTCGGATTCCGCATGGAAGACTATATGAATGACGATGAGGAGTACGAAGAGGGTGAGTACTACGAGGAAGGCGAGTACGCCGAAGACGGTGAGTATGAAGAGGGCGCAGAGTACGCAGAGGAAGAGATGACTTCCGAGGCTGCAGAGGAGACTGCGGCAGAGGCCGTTGAAGAGGAGCCGGTGGAGGAGCCCGCAGAAGAGACTGCGGCAGAGGATGCCGACATAGAGGCGCCCGCCGGGGATCAGGAGTGACGGCAGGAAGGGATAAGGTATTATCCACGCTTTCCATGGCGATGAAAGCAGGCAGGCTGGTGTCCGGAGAGACAGCAGTGATGAATGCGGTGAGGAGCATGACAGCAGCTCTTGTGATCATCGCAGGGGATGCATCGGACGGCACGAAGAAGAAGTTTACGGATAAATGCAGCTTTTACGAGGTGCCCTGCCGTACATACGGAACGAAGGATTTGCTCGCACACTCCATAGGCAAGGAAATGAGATCCGTCATAGCTTTGACGGATGAGGGGTTTGCAGGCAGTATAATACAGAGACTGGAGGAAGCAGATATATATGGCAAACAATAAGAGAATAAGCGAGATCACAAAGGAACTCACATCTGCCGGAGTGGAGGTCGCGAACAAGGACATAATAGCTTTCCTCGAAACCAAGGGAATAGAAGGGAAAAAACACTCCTCCGCCGTGGATGACGATACGGAGAAGCTGATAAGAGATCACTTCCTGGCTGGCTCCAAAGGGAGCGGGGCGGCAGCTGAAAAGCCTGCACAGACACCCGTGAAGGCAGAGCCGGCAAAGGAGACACCTGCACAGGCTGCAAAGGAAGCACCGGCAGCACAGGCTCCGAAGGCCGCAGCGCCTCAGGCAGCACCGAGACCTGCAGGAGGACAGCCCGCAGGACAGGCTCCGGCCGGACAGTCCGCAGGAGAGCCCCCGAAGAAGAAAAAGAGGATCATATTTACGGTGAACAATTCCTCTGACAGGTACGGCAACAATACCCGTCAGTCGGGCAATATTTCCACGGGCCGCAGGCAGATAATCAAGCCGAACGTGAAGCCCTCACCCACACCGTCTATCAATATCATCAGACCGGGTGACCAGCAGAACAAAAGGAAATTCGTACACCGCGAGGAGGGAGCACCGGCAGGCGCACAGGGCGCAGGAAGCCAGGGTGCACCGTCTCAGACGGGAGCAGCTGCACCGGCTCAGGGCAGCGCACAGGCAGCACCTCAGACAGCACCTCAGACAGCACAGGGCGGTGCCGCAAGGACGGGCAATGCAGGAAGCACAGACAGAAGGACGGGTAATATATATGTCAAGAATAATCCGCAGGTTCAAAACGGCAGGCAGCCTGGTGTCGCTCCTAATAGGGATAGCAGGCGTGGTGCAGATAATCAGGGCAGGTATGCAGGCGGCGGAAGGCCGGGTGCTAAAACCGGAGCTCCGGGAGGCGGCAGAGGCTTTGAAGCAGCACCGGCTCCGGAAAAGAGCGGAGGCAGAAGAAAGCAGAACGACCTGAAGCGCAAGAAGGATGATTTCGACCGCAGGGACGATGAGAAGGAGAACAAGAAGTTCAATCCTCACGGCTTCAAGAAGCCCGCTCCCGTGGCCAAGCCGGCAGAGGAGGAGATCAAGGTAATAACCATACCCGATACCCTGACCATCAAGGAGCTGGCAGACCATATGAGGATGCAGCCTTCGGCCATCATCAAGAAGCTCTTCCTCTCAGGACAGGTGGTGACGGTGAACTCCGAGCTCTCCTTCGAGGAGGCAGAGAACATCGCAGCCGACTACGACATACTCTGCGAGCAGGAGAAGACTGTGGATGTCATCGCGGAGCTTCTGAAGGAGGAGCCCGAGAACGAAGCAAAGATGGAGAAACGTCCTCCCGTAGTCTGCGTCATGGGTCACGTAGATCACGGTAAGACTTCTCTTCTGGACTATATCAGAAAGGCACATGTCACGGACAAGGAGGCAGGCGGTATCACCCAGGCCATAGGTGCTTACACGGTGAGCATCAAGGGGAGCACCATCACCTTCCTGGATACCCCCGGACACGAGGCCTTCACAGCCATGCGTATGAGAGGAGCCAACGCGACGGATATAGTCATACTCGTGGTGGCGGCAGACGACGGTGTCATGCCCCAGACGGTAGAGGCTATAAACCATGCCAAGGCTGCAGGGGTAGAGATCATAGTGGCAGTGAACAAGATAGACAAGCCCAATGCCAATATAGACAGGGTGAAGCAGGAGCTCTCCGAGTACGAGCTCATTTCCGAGGACTGGGGCGGAACCACCACCTTTGTCCCGGTGTCTGCGAAGACCGGTCAGGGTGTGGAGGAGCTCCTGGAGATGATACTGCTGCAGGCAGATGTCATGGAGCTCAAGGCAAACCCTCACAGACAGGCAAGAGGAATGGTGATAGAGGCAGAGCTCGACAAGGGACGCGGAGCAGTGGCTACCGTGCTCGTGCAGAAGGGCGTGCTGCATGTGGGTGACTTCGTGGCCTGCGGTATGAGCCACGGCAGGGTCAGAGCCATGATCGATGACAAGGGCAAGAGAGTAAAGGAAGCCGGACCCTCCACTCCCGTGGAGATCCTGGGACTGGACGAGGTCCCGGAGGCAGGTGAGATATTCGTATCTCCCAAGACGGAGAAGGAGGCACAGGAGTTTGCCGGTATCTATAACGAGCAGCACAAGAAGGAGCTGCTCTCCGAGACAAGGAAGAAGTCTGTCAGTCTGGATGATATCTACTCACAGATCAAGGAGGGAGACCTCAAGGAGTTCAATATCATCATAAAGGCAGATGTACAGGGATCTGTAGAGGCTCTGAAGACCTCACTGCTGAAGCTGTCCAATGAGGAGATAGCGGTGAAGGTGATACACGGAGGCGTGGGTGCCATCAATGAGTCGGATGTGGTGCTTGCATCGGCTTCCAATGCCATCATCATCGGATTCAACGTACGTCCCGACAACACGGCAAAGCAGATAGCGGAGTCGGAGAATGTGGATATACATCTCTACAAGGTCATATATCAGGCACTGGAGGATGTAGAGGCTGCCATGAAGGGTATGCTGGGACCGGTATACGAGGAGAAGACCATCGGCCGCGGAGAGATCAGGCAGGTGTTCAAGGCTTCCGGCATAGGAAAGATAGCAGGCTCATACGTGACGGACGGTATCGTAGAGAGAGGCTGCAGCGTAAAGATCACCAGGGGAGGCGAGGAGATATTCGACGGACCTCTGGCCTCACTGAAGAGATTCAAGGACGATGTGAAGGAAGTCAGGGAAGGCTACGAATGCGGTCTCGTATTCGAGGGCTTCGACAACGTGGAGGAAGGAGATCTGCTTGAATTCCACAAGCAGGTAGAGGTCGAGCGGACTTGAGAAAGAACAGCACCAAGAACAACAGGATAAACTCAGAGGTGCAGAAGGCTCTGTCCTCCATCATACGTACGGTAAAGGACCCAAGGGTGGATCCATTCACCTCGGTGGTAGAGGTGCAGGTAGCCCCCGACCTGAAGACCTGCAAGGTCTACGTATCCGTGCTGGGAGACGGCGGAGAGGAGACCATAGAAGGCCTGAAATATGCCGCAGGTTATATAAGGCACGAGCTCGCAAGAGAGGTGAACCTGAGGAACACCCCGGAGCTTTCCTTCCATCTGGACACATCCATAAGCTACGGCGTGGATATGACGAAGAAGATAGAAGAAGTGATCAAGGCAGATGAGATGGCGCAGAGCGGGCGCATAGACGAAAACGGAGAAGAATGAGCAGATGATAGATCTGAACGAGCTACTGAAGGATAAGGGAAGTATAGCGATAAGTGCCCATATCAGGCCTGACGGCGATGCACTGGGCTCTACTCTCGCTCTCTGTAATTATCTGAAAAAGAGGTATCCGGACAAGACGACAGATCTCTACCTGCTGGATCCGAATCCGGTTTTTTCTTTCCTGCCGGGATATGATGATATCAGGACGGCTCCCTCCGATGAGGTCTATGATGTCTTCATAGCTCTGGATCTGGGAGATGCCGACAGGCTGGGCAAGAACAGGAAGATGCTGGATGCGGCACATGACAGGATCTGCATTGACCATCATCTGAACTATACCAACCTCGCTACAGAGGATCATTCCTACGTGATACCCGAGGCATCCAGCACCGCAGAGCTGGTATACGACGTCATAGACAAGGATGCCATGGACGATGCCATAGCTGTTTGCATCTATACGGGAATCATCTGCGATACGGGTGTATTCCAGTTCTCATGCACCTCTCAGAAGACGATGGAGATAGCGGGAAAGCTCATGACCTACGGCTTCGATCACACCAAGGTGATAGGCATGGCTTTTTACGAGAAGACCTACAGACAGAATCTGCTGCTGGGAAGGGCTCTCATGGAGAGCATCCTGCTCATGGACAGAAAAGTCATCGTCTCATATATCACCCAGAAGACGCTCAGGTTCTACGAGGCGGACTCCAAGGATCTGGAGGGCGTGGTGAACCAGATGCTCTACACCAAGGGCGTGGATGTGGCGATATTCATGTACGAGACCACCACGGGAGAGATCAAGGTATCGCTCAGGTCCAACGAGCACGTGAATGTGGCCGAGATAGCCGCAAAGCTCGGAGGGGGAGGCCACGACAGGGCCGCAGGGCTCACGCTTTCAGGGAGCTTCTATGATGTGGTGAACAATATCACGGCCGAGATAGAGGCACAGTACAGGGCGACAGAGGAAGAGGACACATCCTCTAAGGAGTGATGGGAGGGGTCTCTTTCACGGGAGTGCTGCCGGTATACAAGGAGAGCGGCTATACATCGAATGATGTGGTGGCACGTCTTAGGGGCATACTCCATATGAAGAAGATAGGCCATACGGGGACACTGGATCCCGAAGCCACCGGGGTGCTCCCGGTGTGTCTTGGCAGAGCCACGAAGCTCGTGGGATATCTCACCGACTCTGACAAGGTATACAGATGTACCATGAGGCTCGGGGTCACGACGGACACCGAGGATATGACGGGTGAGATCACAGGCAGGACCGATACATCGCATCTTACGGCAGACGATGTAAAGGCTGCGATCCTTTCTTTTACGGGAGAGTACGATCAGATACCTCCCATGTATTCAGCCAAAAAAGTGAACGGACGTAAGCTCTACGAGATAGCCAGAGAGGGAGCCGTGATAGAGCGCAGGCCCTCCAGGGTGTATATCCGCGGGATCAGTGATATCTCGGTATACGAAAGAGAGGGCGTGTTAAGAGCCG
>DNLO01000037.1 GCA_003488445.1 Lachnospiraceae bacterium
GCAGTACAAGGTGGTGAACAGATGTCTTCACAGAGAAGATGTGGAGGAGGTGCTTTGGGCCGGAGACTCCGGGCGCGAAGGACAGGTCATAGAGGAGCTGATCCGCATGAAGGGCGGAGTCAGAAAGGGTATCACCGAGCGCAGGGTCTGGATAGACTCCACCACGGAGGATGAGATCAGGCGCGGAATGAATGAGGCGAAGCCCTATGAGGATTACCGCAATCTGGCAAACGCCGGTATCATGCGGGGCATAGAGGACTACTCCATGGGGATCAATTTTTCCAGGGCTCTTTCCGTGAAATACGGCCGCATGATGAACGATGCTGCCGGAACCAAGAAGTATGCGGCGATAGCTGTGGGACGGGTGATGTCCTGTGTCCTCGGCATGGTGGTGAGACGTGAGAGGGAGATAAGAGACTTCAGCGAGACTCCCTTCTACAGGATACAGGCTGATCTTAAGAAGGACGGCACTCCGTTCACCGGCGAATGGAAGGCAGTGAAGGGATCGGAGTACTACGAATCACCGCTCCTTTATTCCGAGAAGGGATTCAGGGAGGAGAAGGATGCGAAGGCATTGATCTCCGCTCTGGAAGAGTATCACAGCGCACTCATATTCAAGGTGGACCGCAAGGAGGAGAGCAAGAAGCCTCCGCTCCTCTTCAATCTTGCGGAGCTTCAGGCCGCCTGCAGCAAGAGGTTTAAGATAAGTCCGGATCAGACGCTGGATATAGCCCAGACACTCTACGAGGCGAAGCTTACCACATATCCGAGGACAGATGCCAGAGTCCTAACGGAGGCGGTAGCGAAAGAGATCACGAAGAATCTGGGAGGTCTCTACAGATATGCTCCGGTGAAGGAATATGTCCTTCACATCAGAGATGAGAAGCTACATGAGGGGCTCGCGAAGACTCAGTATGTGGATGATTCCAAGGTGACGGATCACTATGCGATAATCCCGACAGGAGATGTGTCCAGGCTTTCCACTCTGTCTGATCTGCAGCGTTCCGTATACGATATGATAGTGAGACGTTTTCTGTCGATCTTTTATCCTCCGGCAGTCTTCGAGAAGGTACAGCTGGTGTCGGCTGTGGGCAAGGAGAAGTTCCATACCAACGTCAAAGTGCTGAAGGAGAGCGGGTTCTATGAGATCACCGGGCAGGACAGGCAGAAGGAGGATCCCGACAGAGCTAAGGACGACTCGGATGACGGCAGTGGAGATGAGGAGTCCTCAAGCAGGGAGCTTTTGGATATGATCACATCGCTCCGCAAAGGGGATATAGTCGATATAGACGGCTACAGTATCAAGGAGGGCAAGACCAGCCCGCCCAAAAGATACACCTCCGGATCCATGATACTTGCCATGGAGAATGCAGGACAGCTCATCGAGGACGAGGAGCTGAGGGCCCAGATCAAGGGGGCGGGTATAGGCACGTCGGCGACAAGAGCGGGTATCATAGAGAAGCTTGTGAAGACGGCCTATCTGAACCTGAACAAGAAGACTCAGGTGCTGACGCCCACTGTCATGGGAGAGATGATTTATGAGATAGTGCTGATGACTCTTCCCTCCATGCTGGAGCCCAAGATGACAGCCAGCTGGGAGAAGGGCCTGGCTCAGCTGGAGCGCGGAGAGATAACCACAGGGGACTACCGCTCCAAGCTGGATGCATATGTATCAAGATACGTGAATATGATAAAATCAAAGGACCTGACCCGTGAGGTGGCTGCGAGGCTTTCGTATGTGAAGCAGTTTGAAAAAGCGGGATCAAAAAAGAGATCAGATAAGCAGGAAAAAAAGAGCTCGAAGGGAGAATGACGATGAAGGGCGTAAGTATCAAGGAACTGTACACGCTTGAAGAGACAATGGCCGGTGAGTTCCTTTCAGGGTTTGAATACCCATGGGAGGCTCTGAAGGAGATAGGCTATCTCATAAAGAAGCTGGGACCCCATCTGGATCCGGACATATACGAGAAAAGAGGGGATAATATCTGGATAGCACGCAGTGCCAAGGTGTGGCCTACAGTGAGTGTCACGGGACCCTGCATCATAGGAGAGCGTACAGAGGTCAGGCAGTGTGCCTTTATCAGAGGCAATGCCCTGGTGGGGGATGACTGTGTAGTGGGCAACTCTACCGAGCTGAAGAACGTGATCCTCTTCAATCATGTGCAGGTACCCCATTACAATTATGTGGGAGACTCGATACTGGGCTTTTATTCCCACATGGGTGCCGGCTCCATCACATCCAATGTCAAGTCGGACAAGCAGCTTGTGGTGGTAAAGGATTACGAGACGGGAGAGAAGGCAGAGACCGGACTGAAGAAATTCGGAGCCATGCTTGGCGACCACGTGGAGGTAGGCTGCAATACGGTACTGAATCCCGGTACCGTCGTTGGCAGGAATACAAATATCTATCCGGTATCATGCGTGAGAGGTGTGATACCTGCGGACAGTATATTCAAGAAACAGGACTGTGTGATAAAGAAAGAGGAGAGGTGAAGCAAATGGTAAAGCATGTGATACTGTGGAATCTGAAGGAAGAGTATTCCGATGAGGAGAAAAAGAGCATCAAGGCCGGGATCAAGGAGGGTCTCGAGGGACTTAAGGGGAAGATACCCGGACTTGTCGACATCAGGGTCAATACCGAGCCTCTCCCCAGCTCCAACTGCGATGTGATGCTGGACTCCACCTTTGAGGACGAGGCTTCCCTTAAGGGTTACTCGACCCACCCTGCCCATCTGGAAGTTGCCAACGGCAAGGTGAGACCCCATACAGCTTCCAGATCCTGCATGGACTATGAAGCATGAGTCAC
>DNLO01000036.1:0-5333 GCA_003488445.1 Lachnospiraceae bacterium
TCTGAGGTCCGTCGAGGATCATCTGATCGCCTGTGTAAGCGTGGATGGTGCTCATGATACCTGACTTGATGGTAGCGAGGTCGTTGAGGGCCTTTGCCATGGGTGCCAGGCAGTTTGTCGTACATGAAGCAGCTGAGATGATCTTGTCCTCAGGCTTCAGTGTCTTGTGGTTAACATTGTATACGATAGTAGGAAGATCATTTCCTGCAGGAGCCGAGATGACTACCTTTCTTGCGCCGGCATTGATGTGTGCCTGTGCCTTCTCCTTGGATGTATAGAAGCCTGAGCACTCGAGCACTACGTCTACTCCGAGCTCACCCCAAGGGCAGTTGTTTGCATCGGGCTCTTTGTAGATCTTGAGTGTCTTACCGTCTACTGTGATGCTGTCCTCTCCTGCTGTAACCTTGTCAGCAAGAGCATACTTACCCTGTGATGAATCATACTTGAGAAGATGAGCGAGCATCTTGGGAGATGTAAGATCGTTGATAGCTACTACCTCGTATCCCTCTGCGCCGAACATCTGCCTGAATGCAAGACGGCCGATTCTTCCGAAACCATTGATCGCAACTTTTACTGCCATGTCGAAAATCCTCCTACGAATAAATATATGATATGTGATATGTGCTTTCAGCAAGGGACCGCTGAACATGGCTCGAATCGCTGTAAATACGCCTGATAGTCGCCCGATGTATCGACTGCCTCCTCACATCAGCGTTATATACTATACTTGATTTGGGTGCATTTTTCAAGTACTATCTGTAGCATGATACGTACGGATTTTCACCTGCATTCCACATATTCCACCGACGGCAGCTCCACCATGGAGCAGGAGATACTCCATGCCATCGAGCTTGGTCTTACAGCCATCTGCTTTACCGAGCACAACGACTACGGTGCCAATCCCGACGGAAGCTTTGTGGTTGATATCGACGCATACCGCCGGGGCTTTGCCGCCATGCAGGAGAAATACGGTGACAGGATCGAGCTTCTCTACGGCATAGAGGCCGGTCTTCAGCCTTCAGCGGACATCTATTCTTACTTCGAGGACTATCTTTCAGCCAATCCCTTCGATTTCGTCATAGGTTCGTCTCACGTGGTGAAGAATAAGGACCCATACTATCCCGTCTTCTTTGAGGACTACGAGGATGATGATGCCGCATACCGGGCCTACTTCGAAGAAGAGCTTCAGAATGCCTCAATGTATGACAGCTATGATTCATACGGACATCTTGACTACATATTAAGATACGGCAGGACATGCAATGAGTTCTTTACATATGAGAAGTTTGCAGACGTGCTGGATCCTCTTCTTGAGACCATCATCACCCACGGCAGGTGCATAGAGGTCAACTCCGCAGGCTATCGCAAGGGCATGGGCGTGCCCAACCCTCACACCGATATACTCAGAAGGTACCGTGAGCTCGGAGGGCTGCCTCCCACGGTGGGCTCCGATGCCCACGAGATATCTGACATGGCCGCCGACTTCGACAAGGCCGAGCAGGCGATAAGAGCCGCCGGCTTCTCTTCATATTCGATATTCAGGAAAAGACAGAGATACGAGATAGAGCTCTGACAGTCACCTGAACGCTCCGGGAAGTCCCGATATCCCCTTCACCAAAGCGTCCGTTAACTTGGACAGTATCACAGCCAGCAGGGATATGATGGCAAGACACAGCAGGAAGTACAGTATGCTCGCAATGAAAGACATCTCTCCTCCGGCGAAGATTCCCATCATCTTCTGCACCACTACGTGATGCACCAGGAATATGGCAAACGAATATCTGCTGAAGAATCCCACTGTCCTGTCATATGCCTTCGTATTCCATCTGTCCCTGTGCGAGTCTATCCATACGGATACGAAAGACAGTATCAGATAAAAGCACACTGCCAGGATGGGAGTCATGATAAGAATGCTCACCGGCAGCGGGAAGATCAGGATGATCACCGCCACGATGAGAGCCGGTATGAAAGTCGATCTTCTTATTATCCTCCTGTCTGCCCTTATGAGGAGCATTCCGATCCAGAAGGAAAGCAGGCAGGTGATGATATTGATGTTGTCGGAGATCACCACCCATGCATTGTAGCCTGCCATGAAGGGGATCTGTCTTCTGGCGACGTTCAGTCCGAAAAGAAGCACTATGATGGCACTCGTAAATGCCGGTATCCTGTTCATGCACCACTGCAGCAGCGGATACAGGATATAGAGGATGATGATCGCTCCCAGAAACCACTCCCCGACAGTGTAATAATTGAGATCCCTGTACATGAAGTAACCGTCCAATCCGAAGAAGGTCAGCAGCAGCTTCCTGTACTCTCCGCCCCAGTTCCAAAGCCAGCCGAAAGATATCACATTGATCATATAGCAGACGAACCAGGCTATGTAGAACATCGGGAAGATCGCAAGCCATCTCTTTTTGTAAAACTCCAGCACTCCGCCCCTGCCGGTGAACGAGGTGATCCTGCTCCCCCAGTTGTAGTAGAGAGAAGCACCCGAGAGCATGAAGAAAAGCGACACAAAGAGAGCCCCCCACGCTCCGTTGGCATACAGCATAACGTATATATGGTCACCGCCGACATTGCTCTGGACAAAGGTATAGCTGTAGTGGAAGAGAACTATCCACACAGTGGATACCGCACGTATCAGATCGAATTCATTTCTTCTTTCCCTAGTCAATGGTCCCTCCGCATGCTATCACATCACCGTCGTAGAACACTGCCGCCTGCCCCGGAGTGACCGCTCTCACCGGTGCCTCAAAGTGCACCTCGAGCCTGTCCTCTCCTACACGCTTCACATCGCACCATTCTCCGGGATGCCTGTATCTTATCCTGCCGAAGAGATGCCTGGTATCTCCCACTCCGAACTCTTCCTCCGAAACCGACATGAAGTTCAGTGAAGAGCAGGTGAGGCTTTCGGAGTATACATCCCCGTCCTCTCCTATCACGACCTCATTGGTGTCCGGTCTTATCTCGGTGACGAATACGTGATGCCCCATGGCAAGACCCAGCCCCCGCCTCTGGCCTATCGTATAATGAGTGATGCCTTTGTGACGTCCCAGGATCTCTCCGTCTCTCGTCACGAAGTTCCCCGCAGGAGGCACCTTTCCGCCAAGCTCTCTCTCCAGGAAACCTGCGTAGTCATTGTCCGGCACGAAGCATATCTCCTCCGAGTCCGGCTTGCGGCTCACAGGCAGTCCTGCCTTCTCCGCCATGCTCCTTATCTCATCCTTGGCATACTCTCCCACCGGCATCAGGGTGGCTGCCAGCTGATCCTGTGTCAGGCTGTAGAGAGCGTATGTCTGGTCCTTGGCCTCCGTGGCGGATCTTTTGATGGCATATCTTCCGTTATCAAGCCTTGCTATCCGCGCATAGTGTCCCGTCGCTATGTAGTCCGCTCCTATGCCTTTGGCCCAGTCCAGCAGCGCCTCCCATTTCACATATCTGTTGCAGACGATACATGGGTTCGGAGTGCGTCCTGTCATGTACTCATTCTTGAAGTTCTCTATCACCCTGTCGCGGAATATGTCTTTGAAGTTCACGACATTATATGGTATGCCCAGCTTATCCGCTACCTTCTCAGCGTCATCCACCGCGGACAGCGAGCAGCATCCGTCGCTCCTGGCCATGCTGTAGAGTCCCTCATCGAGCCATATCTGCATAGTGACGCCCGTCACGTCATACCCCATGTTTTTCAGGAGCATGACTGCTACGGAGGAGTCCACCCCTCCGCTCATAGCTACCGCCACTTTTTTCCTGTCAGATATGCTTTCTTTACTCACACCAAGAATATTACCATACCTTCAGTTACATTGACAGCACAGAGCGAAATCCCTATAATTTTAAGCGAAAAACCTGTATTTCTGTATTCTCACTGGGAGAGCATGACACTCGATTACAATATATTCCTGGAAGTGGCGGTCATCCCGCTCGATATCATCCTGTGCACTTTCCTTATCATCCGCTATACCAACCCCACTCCGGTAAATATAGCGTTCAGAAGGTTTGCGTTCTGTGTCCTTATTGCAGATGTCGTGGATGTAGCTACAGCTGTCGTGACGAGCATGCGCGAAGCAGTACCCAATCCCGTACATTACCTGTTCAACACTACCGATTCGATCCTTGCCGCTCTCTCAGGCTTCTTTTTCATATATTATGTATATGCCTGCATCGATATGGATCACATTGCCCTCAGATGGAGGGATACCGCCAACAAGCTCCTTCTTGCCCTGGATATCCTTCTGCTCCTTTCGAACCCTTTCACCGGCTGGGTCTTTACCTACGATGGCGCCGGCAGATATATACATCAGGTCTTATTCGTCCCGGTAGCATATGGCTTTCCTATACTTTTCTTTGTCATAGGCAGCGCCTATATGCTCATCCACAGGGAGAACTACAAACCGAGCCAGGTCAGGATCATGATCATCAGCATCATCGCTGCCTCCGTACTCTTCCTGTCGCAGATGCTTTTCTATGACAATGTGCTCATCACCTTCTTCGCGGCCTCTCTGGGTGTGCTCGTAATCCTGCTGACCCTGGAGACCCCCGACTATGTTAAGCTTGTACGCACTCTCACGGAGTTGCATGAGGCACAGGCGAGAGAAGCCGCCGCACAGGCCAAGGTCCACCTCTCACAGGAAGTGATGATTGCTCTCTCCAAGGCGGTCGACGCTAAGGATCACTATACGAACGGCCATTCGGAGCGCGTCGCCGAGTATGCAAGACTCATCACGGCACGCCTCGGTGGCACCCAGAAGGAGCAGGATGATATTTATGCCATGGGCCTTCTGCATGATATCGGAAAGATAGGCGTACAGGAGAGCATAATAAATAAAAACGGCGCTCTCACTGTTGAGGAGTTCGATGAGATAAAGACCCACACTAAAATAGGCTGGGATATACTGAAAACAATAACCGAGATCCCCGGGCTCTCTACAGGTGCCAGGTGGCACCACGAGAGATATGAAGGCGGCGGCTATCCCGACGGTCTGTCGGGTGAAGATATCCCCCGCGAGGCCCGCATCATATGCGTGGCCGACTGCTACGATGCCATGACATCGAAGAGGTCATATTCACAGCCGAAATCCCAGGCAGAGGTTAGGGCTGAGCTTGTGCGCTGCAGCGGAACACAGTTCGATCCCGAAGTCGCTGCTGCCATGATCGAGCTGATAGATGAAGACGATCAGTTCCGCTTAAGGGAGATCGAATGATGCAGACACTTTTTACCGATAAGGGCAAAGAGCTTTATGATGATACCGACAGGATACCCTGGCAGGAGCACCCCCGCCCTCTTTTAAGAAGAGACGATTTCCTCAATCTGTGCGGCTGGTGGGATTTCT
>DNLO01000036.1:5540-11411 GCA_003488445.1 Lachnospiraceae bacterium
GGCTTCAGGAAGGATGTGGTACTGCTTCACATCGACGGAGCGGACCAGCATGTCACCGTATATATCAACGGAAATGAGGCAGGTTCTCACGACGGCGGATACAGTCATTTCACCCTGGATATATCAGAATACGGCGACAGCTTCACCCTGCGGCTCGTGACGAGCGACGACCTGAGAGATACCACAGAGCCCTACGGCAAGCAGAGACTGAAGCGCGGCGGCATGTGGTATACCCCTTTTTCCGGGATATGGCAGCCTGTATGGATAGAGAGCGTCCCGGAAAAATATGTGAAGACCCTCCGTGTCGAGACCGATATGGAAAAGGCTTCGATCGATACAAAAGATCCCTCGTTTTGCGGGACGATAGAGGTCATAACACCCGATGGTCCGAAGGAATATCCTCTCTCTTCCGGAAAGGCCGTAATCTGTCCCGACGGGCCCAGACTTTGGTCGCCGGATGACCCCTATCTGTATCACTTCACTCTCCGTACCGACAGCGGCGATACCGTACACTCCTACTTTGCCTTAAGAGAGATATCCATCAGGGTAGTCAGCGGCATGAGGCGGCTTGTGCTGAACGGCCGGCCGTATTTTTTCAACGGCCTGCTGGATCAGGGCTACTACAGCGACGGACTCTGCACTCCCGCCTCCCCGTCTATGTATGAGCGGGATATACAGACTGCCAGATCCCTGGGGTTCAACACTTTGAGGAAGCATCTCAAGGTCGAGCCCGATCTCTTTTATTCCGCCTGTGACAGGCTTGGCATGATCGTATTCCAGGATATGGTCAACAACGGAAGGTACTCCTTCCTCTCCGATACCCTGCTGCCCAACATAGGCTTCAGGGAGAAGAAAGACTTCGGACCCGCCTCCACGCCCGAGGAGATGTCCGTCTTCCTGCAGCGCATGGAGCAGACCGTGGAGCAGCTCTTCTCCTTTCCGTGCATCCTGTACTGGACTATATTCAACGAGGGCTGGGGACAGTTCGACTCAGTATCTACCGGTGACAGACTGCGCCGGCTGGACCCCACAAGGATCATAGATGCCGCCTCCGGGTGGTTCGACAAGGGCGGCGGGGATATTTGCAGCGTCCATGTATATAATCATGAATGTCACTTCATTCCCGACGTCAGGCCGATAGTGCTCTCCGAGTGCGGCGGGTATATCTACAGTGTCAAAGATCATGTCTGCAACACGAAGCCCTACGGCTACGGCAGTACAGGCAGCAGTGAGCACCTGCTGCAGCGCATAAAAAAGCTGTACCTGGAAGAGGTACAGCCTTCTATATCCAAGGGTCTGTGCGGTGCCATCTATACACAGCTCTCCGATGTGGAGGATGAGACCAACGGCATCGTCACCTACGACCGTAAGGTAGTGAAGCTCCCTGCAGATGAGATGCGCGGGATCTTCGCAGGTCTTGTCATTTCTGATCGATAAGCTTTTCCAGACTCACTATCCTGACACACAGTGTGAAGAGCTCTGCCGCCACCTTCAGATCCGACAGTGAGGGATAGGTGGGTGCCACTCTGATATTGCTGTCTTTGGGATCCTTTCCATAGGGCCATGTAGCTCCGGCTCCCGTCATCTTCACTCCGGCCTTCTTCGCTCTCGCGACAACCTCCTTCGCGCATCCGGGCAGAGTCTCGAAGCTGATGAAATAGCCGCCGTTGGGTTTGGTCCATTCGCCTATCCCGAGGCCCGAAAGGTTCCTGTCGAATATCTCCTCCACGGCTTCGAACTTGGGTCTTATCACATCGGCATGCTTTCTCATATGCTCTACTATGCCGTGTATATCCTTGAAGAATCTCACGTGTCTCAGCTGATTCACCTTGTCGTGCCCTATGGTCTGATTCTTCAGCTGCGCTTCTATATCCTCCAGATTGTTGAGTGATGAAGCCAGAGACGCTATTCCGCTTCCGGGGAAGGTTATCTTGGATGTGGAAGCAAACTTGTATACGAGATCCGGATTGCCCGCCTTCTTGCACTCTTCCAGGATCTCTATGATGTGATCCTGATTGTCATCGTACAGATGATGTACACAGTAGGCATTGTCCCAGAAGATGCGGAAGTCCGGTGCAGCAGGCTTCAGTCTTGCGAACCTCATCACCGTGGAGTCCGAATAAGAGTAGCCCTGAGGGTTGGAATACTTGGGCACACACCAGATACCCTTTATGGCATCATCTTCCGACACCAGCCTCTCCACCTCGTCCATATCCGGCCCATCCGGTGTCATATTCACAGGTATCATCTCTATCCCGAAGTACTCCGTGATCTTGAAGTGCCTGTCATATCCGGGCGAAGGGCAAAGGAACTTCACATGATCCAGCTTGCACCAGGGTGTATGCCCCAGGATGCCGTGAGTCATGGCCCTTGATATGGTGTCGTACATCACGTTCAGTGAAGAGTTGCCGTACAGTATGATATTATCCGGGTTGTTCTCCATCATGTCGCCCATCAGGACCTTTGCTTCTCTTATCCCGGTGAGTCCTCCGTAGTTGCGGCAGTCTGTACCGTCCTCACAGGTCAGGTCGGCCCCGGAGTTCAGGGCATCCATCATGCCCATAGAGAGATCCAGCTGTTCCTTGCAGGGCTTTCCTCTGCTCATGTCGAGATTGAGTCCCAGGTTCTGGTACCTGTCGTACTCCGCACGGAGCAACTCCAGCTCCTTCTTCATCTCTTTTTTGTCCATCTCTGCATAGGGTTTCATACCTGCAACCTCCGTTTGTTTTCTTTCTTAAATCAAAAAGACGTATCCTTAACAGGATACGCCATTGTATCTGTATTTGCCAACCCCTTAATGACGCGGGTGTGCTTTCGCATACACCTCTCTGATCCTGTTGTGGCTCAGAGTCGCATATATCTGAGTGGTGGAAATGTCGGAATGTCCCAGCATCTCCTGCACGGACCTCAGGTCCGCTCCGTTCTCCACCAGATGCGCCGCGAAGCTGTGGCGGAGTGTATGGGGAGTGATATCCATCTCTATGCCGGCCTTCTTGGTATAGTACTTGATCAGCTTCCAGAAGCCCTGACGGCTCATGGGCTCTCCCGACATATTTACAAAGAGTGTCTGCTCATCATTGTTTGCAATGAGTGCCTCTCTGGCATGATCCATATAGTTCCTGATTGCGTTTCTCGCCTCTATTCCGAAGGGAATGATCCTGTCCTTGTGAGGATCGTGACAGTCAACGTAGTTCATCTGCAGATTGACGTCATCCACCTTTAAAGTGATGAGCTCCGTCACACGCATTCCTGTCGCATAGAGCAGCTCCAGCATCGCCTTGTCCCTTATATCCTTGGGAGTATCTCCCGACGGCTGGTTCAGAAGCCTGATGACCTCATCCATCGTCATTATCTGAGGGAGCTTCTTCTCTATCTTGGGAGCCTTCAGTCCCTCGGTAGGATTGGAGGATATCTTCCCCTCCTTCTCCAGATAAGAGTAGAAAGCACGCATGGAAGCTATGGCACGCGACACCGATGCCGGTGCTGCCTTGTGTTCCTCACTGTTTTCGATGTAATCCTTGAGAATCTCTGAAGTGACCTTTGTCGGATCGGCTATACCTTTCGTGACCAGATAGGCAGCCATCTTTTTCAAATCTCTTCTGTAAGAAAGCTCTGTGTTCTTCGAAGTCTTTTTGACGTTATGTAAATAGTTTATGAACGCTTCGATCTGTTCTTCCATATACGAAATTTCCCTCTCCCTTAGTGATATGTCTTGACCGGAGACCTATCACTTCACCCATTATAAAGACTTGATATGAGAAAAGCAAACCGATTTTTTCGCGTAAAAGCTGGAAAAACGCCCTGTTTTACATAAAAATCACAACATGTCGGTCGGCGTTTTGGAGGCCGTCACAACATGTTGTGAAAAAAAATTTTTCAATATTTTTTTATCTTTTATGTTAATAAATTATGTGCAAATTTTACAATTTGCCGGAGCTGATTCTGTTATGATAAGCCATGATGGATGCAATGGTTTTCGAATCCTGTATCCGGCCACTATATATCATGTCCACGAGGTCCTCGACCACAAATGCTTCCACATCAATGTACTCATCCGGATCCAGATGCTGGGAGGTCTTCCTCAGATCCTTCGCGACATAGACCTCTATGATCTCGTTGCAGTAGGCTATCGCCGTGGCGATGGTGATCAGATGCTCCAGACTGCTGTCAGTGGTATAGCCCGTCTCCTCCTCCAGCTCTCTCTTCGCTGCTGTCTCGAAGGGCTCCTCTGTACCGTTCCTGCCTCCGGCAGGTATCTCTATGGTCTCCCTGTCGATGGCATACCTGTACTGGTGCACCATGAGTATCCGCCCGTCAGGCAGCACCGGCACCACCGCTGATGCCCCCTTATGCACGCAGGCTACATACTCTTCCACCTGACCGTCGGGAAGCTCCACCTGATCCTTGCAGTACTGGAATATCACATTGGTATCTACTACCTCTCGACTGAGCTGCCTGAATCTTCGTATCATGGCTGTTTTATCTCAGGCATTCTTATCATAGATGATCTTGAGTCCCTTCAGCATGAGGTCGGGATCGTTGATGATCTTATGCTTGCAGTGAGGCACTATCACCGAAGCCAGTCCGCCGGTGGCTATGACCGTAGCCTCGTATCCCAGCTCTTTTTCGAAACGGTCTATCATACCGTCGATCCTCGATGCCTCACCGAATATGATACCGCTCTTGATGGCATCCATGGTATTGGCTGCTATCTGCTTCTTCGGAGCCCCCAGCGATACCCTCGGCAGCAGAGATGTGCCTGCGGCGAGAGCTTCCACGGATACGTTCACACCGGGGAAGATCGCTCCTCCTATATAGGTACTGTTCCTGTCTGTCACTGTGATCGTGGTGGCGGTGCCCATGTCTATCACTATGTCGGGCACACCGTATATGTTCATCGCAGCCACCGAGTCGACCACCAGATCCGCACCCAGTGTCGAGGGATCGTCCAGTCTTATGTTCAGGCCAGTCTTCAGTCCGGCACCCACTACCATGGGCTCACAGTTCAGGAACTTGCGGAGTGCCATCTTCAATACATGTGTCAGCGGGGGCACCACGGAAGCTATGATCGCTCCTTCTATCTTGTCCCCGTCAATAAAGTTGAGCTCCATTATCGTCTTGAGCAAAACGGCATACTCCAGCTCCGTCTTGTTCATGTCTGTGGAGATCCTCTCCGTAAAGTAGAGCTTGCCGTGACTGTCGATACATCCGACGACAATATTGGTATTACCCATATCAAGCGCAAGGATCATGATACACCTCCCGCTTTATCTGTTTTTCTTAAGAACACTGATGATGCGGACTATCACCGGCGAGAGCACGATATCTATGATCAGCTCCACGATGAAATTCATACCGATCAGTCCAATGAAAATATATACAAATGAATTGGTGAAACCGGATGCCTCCCCCCACTGGATCAGCAGGTTCTTAAAGAAGATGAGCATTCCGATACAGAAGAGACCTGTATTGGTCACGGGAGCCACGATGGCTGCCAGCACCACTGCAGCCGTAAGGTTCTTTTTGGAGATATATTCAGCCACCAGGCCTGCAAGACAGCCGGCTGCGGTTCCCTTCACCAGGCAGATGAATACGGTAGCCGCAGGATTCTGTGTGAACATCATCGCACTCCCCGCATCGGCTCCGGATATCACGGCGATCAACACCACTACGGAAAAGACAAGTCCAAGAAAGCCACCTACCATCGGTCCGAAAAGAACGGCTCCGATAATGATGGGTACCAGTGATAATGTGGGTGTGAAAGGTCCGAAATGAATTCCGCTTCCTACAGTCTGTAATACGATGATGAGCGCTACCAGTACGGCAGTCCCCACCAGGCGCTGAGTCCTGGTATATGATATGTTAGCCATT
>DNLO01000130.1:0-1406 GCA_003488445.1 Lachnospiraceae bacterium
CAACGAGAACCGTCCCCGGTGACTCACGGTCACTCGCTCAGCCGTCAAGTACGCTGTCTATACGTTTCAGGAGCTCTTCACGGTTGACGGGCTTCACTAGGAACCCCGAAGGATGGAGATTCACGCAGCTCATGACCATGTCTCTCTCGGAATTGCCGGTAAGAAAGATGACCGGCGTTCTCTTCATATTGGGCATATTTCTGATAAGCTGCAGAGTCTGCGGGCCGTTCATCTCCGGCATGAAGCAGTCCAGCAGGATAACGTCCGGCTTCTGCTTCTCCAGGAACTTGAGGGCCAGCATGCCCGACTTCACACAGTTCACCTTGTACGAGCCATCCAGATATGATCTCACCAGCTTCAGGGCGACGGGATCATCATCCACCACCAGCACGCTGTATGACTTTTCGGATGTGGCACACAGCTTTTCTATGGCAAGCCTGATATCAGACTCTGAAGCCGTAATATCCACCTGAGCATCCGGTCCGGGCTTCACGTGCATCCTGAAAAGATCCGCATCATTATCATCGGCTATCAGCAGCATCGGAACGTTGATCAGCTCCATATTCTCTCTGAGATCGATGACTCCGTAGAGCTTGGTCCTTGATATCCCTTCAGCATATACCACTATGCAATCGGGTCTGATTGTCATCTCACTCATCAGATTGCCGTTTGTCATTATTATCCCCTGGACCCTGTAGTAGTAGCCCATGGAACTCACCAGATCATGCATTCTCTGTGTACTTGACGATACGATAACGACCTTGTTCAACTCTCCCACTCTCCTGCGTTATGACATAGTATAATTCCTGTAAATGATAACACATACGATGGAAACTGTATAGAGCATGCGGTCGGACCGGCTTATATCACCGTAAAACCATCAGGCGGCTTCCGTCAGGATATACATCCGTCAGTAAAGCCGCCTGATGAGAAAACTCATTGTGTGGAGGTTAACTTGCTTATTTTGAGAAAAGTGCCGTAGAAAGATAGCGGTCGCCCGAATCCGGAAGCAGGACCACGATCTTCTTGCCTGCATTCTCCGGTCTGCCTGCGATCACGGTAGCCGCCTTCAGGGCTGCGCCTGATGATATGCCTACGAGCATACCCTCTGATACCGCGAATCTCCTGCCCTCTTCGAATGCATCATCATTCTCTACGGTGATGATCTCATCATAGATCTTTGTATTGAGTACGGAGGGAACGAACCCTGCTCCGATACCCTGGATCTTGTGAGGTCCTGCCGTACCCTTGGAGAGCACGGGTGATGTAGCAGGCTCCACCGCGATGATCTTTATATCCGGCTTCTGCTCCTTAAGATACTCGCCTACACCTGTGAGCGTGCCGCCGGTACCTACACCTGCTATGAAGAAATCCACGTCTCCGCCTGTCTGCTCCCATATCTCCGG
>DNLO01000130.1:1547-2060 GCA_003488445.1 Lachnospiraceae bacterium
GCTCCTCTGCCTTGGCGATGGCGCCCTTCATGCCCTTGGCACCCTCTGTGAGCACTATCTCTGCCCCGTACGCCTTGAGGAGGTTCCTTCTCTCTACCGACATCGTATCCGGCAGTGTGAGGATGGTACGGTATCCCTTTGCTGCAGCTACTGCTGCTATGCCTATTCCTGTATTTCCCGAGGTGGGCTCGATTATGGTGGCGCCTGCCTTCAGCTTGCCGGACTTCTCTGCCTCCTCTACCATAGCCAGAGCGATCCTGTCCTTTACGGAACCGGCCGGATTGAAGTACTCCATCTTTGCCAGTATCGTTGCCTTGTCAGCCCCTGCATTCTTCGCGTATCTCGTGATATTCACTATAGGTGTGCCGCCTACAAGTTCCAATGCACTGTTCTTGATGTCTGCCATTTTATTACCCTCCTTTTATTCCTCTAATACCCTACAGGTTTAGTAGGTTTTGTTTGATGGCAATAATATACCCCAGCTTTTCCCCGTTGTCAACACCTTTTAAAAAG
>DNLO01000130.1:2119-4214 GCA_003488445.1 Lachnospiraceae bacterium
ATTTTCAATGGTTGCCGAAAGCCGGGGCAGCGATTGCGGGAGCGCAGCGGAGCAATCGGCTTTTTCAGAAAAATATCCGGCGCAAAAATCAGCGCCGGATCTCATACAGTCACATATCATCGCCCTGCCGTGCCAGAGCAGGTACCCGTTATCTCAGCGGTTCACCCTGGCCCCGCTGCCCTTCATCACGTTCTCCACTTCCTTCAGCGATGCCATGGTGGTATCTCCCGGGGTGGTCATAGCCAGCGCTCCGTGTGCCGCTCCGTAGTTCACTGCTTTTTCCGGATCCATTGTGGTCATCAGACCGTATACCAGCCCCGAAGCAAAGGAATCACCGCCGCCTATCCTGTCCATGATCTCGAGATCGATATATTCGGACGATCTGTAGATGGTACCGTCTGCCCAGCACAGAGCGCTCCAGTCATTTACCGTCGCGGTCTTCACTGTCCTCAGCGTGGTAGCCACCACCTTGAAGTTGGGATATGTCCTGGCTGCTTCATCTATCATCTTCCTGTATCCGTCGATATTCAGCTTCTTCAGCCCCTCATCATTCCCCTCTACCTCGAATCCCAGGCATGCTGTGAAATCTTCCTCGTTGCCTATCATCACATCCACATACCGAGCGACCTCTTTGTTTACCTCACGGGCTCTTTCCTTGCCTCCCAGTGCACTCCACATGGAAGGTCTGTAGTTCAGGTCATAAGATACGACGGTCCCGTACTTCTTCGCAGTCTTTATGGCATCTATCATCGTCTGTGCACTCACATCGGACAGAGCCGCATATATCCCTCCGGTGTGCAGCCACCTGACTCCAAGCTTGCCGAAGATATATTCGAAGTCAAAATCCTCCGGTGTAGCCTTGGAAATGGCGGTATTGGCCCTGTCGGAGCAGCCCAGTGCCCCGCGTATGCCGAAGCCTCTCTCCACGAAGTTGATGCCGTTCCTGCATACACGGCCTATGCCGTCAGTCTCCATCCACTTTATCAGCGAAGTATCCACTCCGCCCTGGAGGATCAGATCCTCCATCAGCTTGCCCATCTCATTGTCGGCAAAAGCGGTGATCACCGCAGTCTTCATGCCAAAGCACTTGCGCAGGCCGCGGATCACATTATACTCTCCCCCGCCCTCGCACACGTTAAATGACCTGGCCGTCTTGATCCTTCCTTCTCCCGGATCAAAACGCAGCATCACCTCTCCGAGGCTCACCGCATCATAGGTACACTCATTTCTGTCCTTCAGCCTGATATCCATTCCGTTATCCTTTCCCTGATATTCATCTGCCCCGCAGACTATATCTCTTTTCTCACATCAGCTACGATGTCCGCCGCTTCCTTTACCAGCCGGTATATGGTGTCAAAGTCCTTATTCTTTATCATATCCGACTTTACCATCCAGCTTCCTCCGCAGCAGAATATATTCTTAGTCTTCAGATACGCCTCCACGTTTCCGGCGTTTATACCTCCGGTGGGCATGAACTTCACCTGTCTGAAGACCGCCCCCAGAGACTTGATCATCCCCAGGCCGCCGGCGTTCTCCGCAGGGAAGAACTTCACATGTGAAAGTCCCAGCTTGATAGCCTCGTTGAGCTCGGTGGGAGTCTGTATGCCGGGACATACCGGTATACCCTCCCTGAGGCAGTACTCCACCACCTCTTTGTCGAAACACGGTGATACGACGAACTCTGCCCCGGCATCTGCCGCCGTCTTTGCCTGCTCGATACTGAGTATGGTGCCGGCTCCGCAGAGCAGATCCGGGTATTCCCTTTTCAGGCTCCGTATGGCACCCTCTGCCGCTGCCGTCCGAAACGTTACCTCTGCCGCATTCAGACCTCCTCTGGTAAGTGCATCTCCCAGAGCAGCGGCATCACTGCTGTCTTCCATCACCACTACAGGTATGATACCTGTCTCGGACAGCCTGTTCATTACAGCTTCATCCCTGCTCATTTCTTCTCTCCTGCTCACTTGTCTGCGGTATGTACATCAGTGTCAGACTCGGTCTCTTCCCTGAACTTGCTCTCGTCCAGATTGCCCGGGTCCTGGCCGATATAAGCCAGTATGCCGCCGTCTATATATATCACCTGTCCGTTGATGAAGTC
>DNLO01000156.1:0-397 GCA_003488445.1 Lachnospiraceae bacterium
ACATACCATCCCATGAACCAGCCCTGCACGAAGAAGATCATGGATAATGCATGTGAGATAACTGAGAGTCCGTATAAGAAAGCAAGCTGTCCGTAGTTCCATCCGTTTATCTCGCCGAAGGATTCCACCACAAACTTGATGATGGCAAAGCCCATTATGAACTGAAGAGGATTGGATATGAACCATCCTGCGATGTTGGCGGGATACTCTATCACCGTCATGAAAGCCATCTTTATCACCTGACCCGTGACGTCAAGATAATGCCGTAATGTATCGCATGCTTTAGCCAAGATCAGCCTCCCTGTACCATCACTTTTTTCGTCACCCTGTCCTGCGCAAGAAAGAATACGGCAGCCAGGATCACAAGCCAGACAGACTGGATGCCAAGCTGCGCTAT
>DNLO01000156.1:521-2504 GCA_003488445.1 Lachnospiraceae bacterium
GGCGGAAAGCACCCGGGCAACACTGTCGGGAAAGAACCATACCGGAATGATGCTCCCGGACAGGAGCCTCAAAAGATGCTTCTTCACCTGGATCAGCGCACTGATATTGACTGCCGTGAAGGCTATCATGCCGAAGAGAGCGGCGATCAGCCAGTTGATAAGAAACGACAGAACGACCGAGACCAGAAACAGAGGCAGGTCCCGTATGTCTGCCATGACGGGAAGCTTTATCATCACGGATCCGATCAGAAGTATCGGGATCATGTTCTGGAATATGAGAGCGATGATACTTCCGATATCCTCCGCGAAGAAGACCCCGAACAGGCTGACGGGCTTCATCATGTCCGTCGCGACGGTCCCTTTGTCCACGCTCTTCTCGATCCTTCTTTCCACGTTGGTGATGAGCAGCACGGACAGGGCCGAGGAGATGATGATATAGGTGAGCATACTGTCGGCATCGACTCCGCCTACGGTGCCGCGCCCGGTGTACAGAGCCTTCCAGAAATAAGCAGACGTGATCATGATTATGGTCTGCATCAGTATGTTGCCATACACGTTGAATTCATACGTCATGCTCTTTATTATCTGGGTTTTAATTATGAAAAGGTATTTATTCATGCAAATCCATACTATGGGAGAAAAAAAGGAATGTCAAACCACTTATATGGTAGAATGATAGTGTATTGTCACTCGAGGATAACAGCAAGGGGGTGTGTGATGGAAAAGACATATGATGTGGTCGCTTTGGGAGAACTGCTGATCGACATGACCATGAACGGAAAGTCTGCTCAGGGGAATGCGATGTATGAGGCCAACCCCGGAGGCGCGCCGTGCAATGTGCTCGCAATGCTGGGGAAGTTCGGTCATAAGACTGCCTTCATAGGTAAGGTCGGAGACGATATATTCGGCAATGAACTGAAGGGCGTGCTGGACGAGGTCGGGATAGATCCAAGAGGACTTATCACTGACAGGGAAGTGCGCACAACACTTGCTTTCGTCAAGACCTTCGAGGACGGCGACCGCGATTTCTCCTTCTACCGTAACCCCGGTGCAGATATGATGATAAGAAAAGATGAGATAGATACCGGTCTCCTTCACTCTGCAAGGATCTTTCACTTCGGTACTCTGTCCATGACGGGTGAGCCGGCAAGGGAGGCTACGCTGTATGCGGTGGCCGAAGCGAAGAGCGCGGGAGCCGTCATATCCTTTGATCCCAATATAAGAGAGCCGCTATGGGAGAGTATGGAGGATGCGCGGGACCAGGTGAAGAAAGGCCTCGGATACAGTGATGTACTCAAGATCTCCGATAACGAGATACAGTGGCTGACCGGGCTGGATGATTACCAAAAAGGCGTGGAGTGGATATTCGAAAGATACGGGATCAGACTCGTCACGGTGTCTCTCGGAAAGAGCGGCAGCATGGCTTTCTACAGAAAAGATCCGGACAAGGCCGGCTATATCAGTGCAGAAGCGGCTCCTTTCATAAGCCGGGATACCATCGAAACAACGGGTGCCGGCGATACCTTCGGCGGATGCATACTTCATTTCGTCCTGGAAAAGGGGCTGCAGGAGCTGAGTGAAGCTGATCTTACGGAGATGCTGACATTCGCCAACGGAGCGGCATCTATAATAACCACGAGAAGAGGAGCGCTCCGTGTGATGCCGGAAGTGAGCGAGGTGAAGGAGCTGACCGGAAGGTGACTGCGCACGGTGTTGCCAGAGGCGGGCTCCGGTTCGTATAATTATTTGAAAATATAATGCAGAAAGGTGAGATTTGTCCTTGAACAAGATAGATGATGAACTGCTCGAAGAGATAAACGGCGGGACACAGATCCGGTACGATATGGAAAAAGATCCCCTGTATCGCAGGTTCTCTTCAATGAAGGAGAACGAAAGGGAAGAGGGCGGATCCGGTATGGAGTCCAGAGCAGCTTTCCTCGGAGAGATCGGCAACTGGGTCAACGGCCGGAGAGCGACCGGAAC
>DNLO01000156.1:2573-4697 GCA_003488445.1 Lachnospiraceae bacterium
CGGCCAGACTTCCACCGGAACGGGCAAAAAGGGATAGAGTTGGGACTTCTGATATGTCTGCTCATTTCATCGGCGGCATGGATCGCCGTGATGATCATAGAGCGTCGTACCGTGCTGTCCGGCTTCCTTCTTTTGCTGTCGTCTTTTCTTCTGGGGATGTTTCTGCTGTCCCGAGCCATGGGTGATCCGGCCTGGTTTTCCGATCATTTTCTCTTTCACATATTGCTGGATGTAGAGCTGATATTTATCGCAGCTCTGCTCATTGCGTATCCTCTGGTGCTGGTGCCGGTCTTTCTGATAGGCGGAGTGGTGCTGATGAAAAAAGAAGGGCTCGGGCCGAGGAATGTCCTGTCGGCAGGGCTGGCTTTTCTTCTCATAGCATTCGACATAGCGTATCCGATGATCTTCAATGTCACGGACTACAGTGTGTCCACACGGGTCTACTGGTATATCACCATGATATCCATGTATTTCGTGATACAGCTCGCATCATTCTGGATATCGGATCTGCTCAATCTCATACATATCAGGAAGGACAAGGGGCTGAAATATGTGGTGGTCCTGGGAGCGGGACTGTCGGGCACCTCTCCTACGCCTCTGCTTAAGGGGAGGATCGACAAGGGAATACAGACTTACAGAAACAACCCGGGAGCGAAGCTGATAATGTCGGGCGGACAGGGCCGGGATGAAGTGATAGCAGAAGGACGCGCAATGGCAGACTATGCCATATCTGCCGGTGTACCCGAAGCGGACATCATAGTAGAGGACAGGTCGAGGAATACGGAGGAAAACATCAGGTATTCCGCAGGGCTGATGGAAGCGGGAGCTTCATTTGCGGTGGTGACGAGCTCCTATCATCTGATGAGGGCTCTGATGATAGCCAGAAGACAGAAGCTTGGCTGCATAGGGTACGGGGCAAGGACCAAGCTCTATTTTTCCCTGAATGCTTTCTTAAGGGAGTATGCAGGGTATTTCAGGGATACGCGCTACGTGAGGCTGATCCATCTGATCTGTCTGACGGTGATCTATATCATATTTACCCTGGGAACCGTGTACCGGTAGGACGTATGTGATATACTTGGAACGGTGATACGTAAGAGCGTTGCCATTCCGATGTGATTATTCGTATATATATACAGAATAGTCCGAGGGAGGAGGTCAGGCATAGAGATGAATGAGAAAAACAGGATCGCAGATGAGATGCTGGAGGGTGTGAACGGCGGAAGAGAGCTGTCAAATGCCGATCTGATGCGTTCAAAGACCCAGGCGTCGGGACTGTCCCTGAAAGGGAAAGCAGCCAATACCGGCAATCCGGGACAGACTACAGCCAATACGTTCGAGGCGGCGTGTCCGCAGTGTAACGGTGCGAAGAGGATCTTCACGGTACATTCCGGAGGGAGAGCAATAGGCACTTGCGGCCATTCGATTGACTGCTGAATATGACCCTCAGAGAGCTCGGGATCGGTAAATCTGCGATTGTAGAGCAGGTAGGAGGAGAGGGATCGCTGAGACAGCATTTCCTGGATATGGGAGTGATACCGGGGGCTGAGGTCACAGCTATACGTTTTGCACCCATGGGAGACCCCATGGAGCTGCGGATACACGGGTATGAACTGACACTGAGGCTGGGCGATGCCGAGAAGATAGAGATCAGAGAGGTCGCCGGCACCGGCGCCAGACCCGTCAATAAAAGAAAGAAAAAGAAGGAGCACCCGGGACTGGGAGAAGAAGGAAGGTTTCATTCCAGAGAGGATGAAAATCCCCTGCCAGATGGGACGCTCCTTTCTTTTGCCCTTGTGGGCAATCAGAACAGCGGGAAGACAACGCTGTTCAACCAGCTTACCGGGGCAAACCAGCATGTGGGGAACTTCCCCGGAGTCACTGTGGACCGGAAGGACGGTCCAATCAGGAAGCACGCGGATACAAGGGTCACGGATCTGCCGGGGATATACTCCATGTCTCCGTACAGCAGCGAAGAGCTGGTGTCCAGAAACTTCGTGCTGGATGAAAAACCCAAAGCCATCATCAACATAGTAGATGCCACGAACATCGAGAGGAACCTGTATCTGACCATGCAGCTTCTGGAACTGGATATACCTATGGTGGTGGCGCTCAATATGATGG
>DNLO01000144.1 GCA_003488445.1 Lachnospiraceae bacterium
GATATGGAAGACAGGAATCACACAGAGGAGAAAGACGAGAGAGCGGAAGAGCAAGCCCGTAAGGCTAAAGAGGCCAGAAAGAGCGTGAGTCGCAGGATGATCATATATATGGTCATCACGCTGAGCTTCTTTCTGTCGCTGGTAGGGACAGGGACATCGGGACATTTCACGGTGCGCTCATGGATAGACAGTTTCATCATCAGTACGTCGGTGAGTATGCTGATGGGATTTGTCATACCGGTCAGATACATAGTAGAGAAGGTATGTGCAAAGTATGATCTGCAGGAGGGCGACCTTAATACCCGCCTTGTAGAGAGTCTGATCGTGGATCTGCTGTTCACACCGCTCATGACCTTCCTTATGATCCTGTACGCCTATGTAGTGGCTACGATGAATGGGGCGAAGCTGATGCCGCTGATCACGATGTATCTGAGCAGTCTGCTGTCCTGCTTCCCCGTAGGATTCATTCTGATATTCCTCCTGATGCCGCTGTTCAGGAAATTTATCCTGAGCCATACTGATATCGGAGAGTGACAGGATGAAGCCGTCTGACTTTTATAAAGGTAAAAAAGTACTCATAACGGGGCATACCGGATTCAAGGGATCATGGATGTGCAGGGTGCTGCTGAATGCAGGTGCCGATATCACGGGCTACTCTACGGAGCCCCCTACAGAGCCGGCACTGTTTGATATGGCATCCATAAAGGATAAGATCCACCATGTGACCGGGGATATCAGAGATCTGGAGCATCTGAAAAAGGTGTTCGAAGAGACGAAGCCTGAGATAGTCATTCATATGGCAGCTCAGCCTATCGTGAGGGACTCCTACAAGGACCCGGTGTATACATACGAGACCAATGTGATGGGGACCGTGAACCTGCTGGAGAGCGTGAGGCTCACGCCCTCTGTGAGGTCTGTGGTCAATGTGACGACAGACAAGGTGTATCTCAACAGAGAGTGGCTCTGGGGATACAGGGAGAACGAGGAGCTGAACGGTTACGATCCTTATTCCAACTCGAAGTCTTGCTCTGAGCTGGTGACGAGTTCATACAGGAACTCTTTTTTCCGGGACAGGGAGATAGCCGTGAGTACCTGCCGTGCGGGAAATGTGGTGGGCGGAGGAGACTTTGCCAATGACCGTATCATACCCGACTGTATCAGGGCGGTGCATGACGGAAGAGATATAATCGTGAGAAATCCGGACTCAACGAGACCGTATCAGCATGTGCTGGAGCCGGTGTGTGCGTATCTGATGGTAGCCCGGATGCAGTATGACGATATAAGTCTCGCCGGAAGCTACAATGTGGGACCGGACGACAGGGACTGCCGCAATACGGGGGAGCTGGTGCAGCTCTTCTGTGACATGTGGAATGAGTCCTGTGACGGAGAGGCTACGGCGGCATGGAAGTGCGAGAGAGACGGAGGGCCGCACGAGGCGAACTTCCTGAAGCTGGACAGTTCTCTGATAAAGAAGACTTTCGGCTGGGAGCCTCACTGGAGCGTAGAGGATGCGATGAAGAAGATAGTGGAGTGGAATCGGGCCTACTTTGACGGACGCGATGTGGCGGATGTCATGGACAGGCAGATACAGGAATATAATGAGGCCGGGTAAGATAGTCACTCTGGCCGTATTGGTCGCAGCAACATGTATCGTAAACGCCGGGCCGGCATTTTGTGAGGAATACAGCTCGGGAGCGTTGAAGTCTATCTCTGCGGTGACAGACCGTATGATGATCGGTGCACCTGTGACGGAGGATCAGGCGTATTATATGTCGGCACCGGATATCACGAAGCCGGCTGCTTTTCCGAACGCCACAGGGTATATCCTGATAGGTGACAGCCGCGTGGTGGGGATAGATGAGAGCTGCAGGATCAATGCTACACCTGACAATCATTTCGTCATCGCTGCCGGAGGACAGGGATATGACTATCTGAGGGAAAAGGCTTTTCCTGCCGCAGAGAAGATAGAGAAGGCATATCCCCAGATAAAGCGGTGGAAATATATCGTGAACATAGGCATTAACGATATGTCGAACCTGTACAAGTATATGGGGCTTCTGGGGTACCAGGGCACCCTGAAGGACATATACGTGGTATCGGTCAATCCGATCGTGGATGACCCTGCTTTTACCGCGATAGGGTGCACGAACGAGAGCATAGCGGACTTCAACAGGAAGCTGAAGGATACGGTCAATGTGAAGTATGTGGACACCTACAGTGTCCTGATGCTGGAGGGATATGACACACTGGATCACCTTCACTATACGGATAAGACCAACCGGAGAATATTTGAGCTGATAAAGGCAGCTGTCCCTTGACATCAGCGATATAAATAATATAGAATATACGAGCGCCTGAAAAAAGGGTGTAACGTATACGAGCGCCGGGCGCGAGTGGGCTCGTCCTAGAGCGCTTACTCAATATGAATAACGGGGTGTGGCTCAGTTTGGCTAGAGCGCTACCTTAGGGAGGTAGAGGCCGCAAGTTCGAATCTTGTCACTCCGA
>DNLO01000228.1 GCA_003488445.1 Lachnospiraceae bacterium
TATGAACCCCTGAAAAGCCCCGACAAAAAGTGGGTCACGGACAACTGCGGCATGACCCTGGTGAACCTCTACAGGGATGAGGCGGACTATGTCAGCAGCGGATCCGGGTTTATCTATGACATCACGCCTGAGTATGTATATGTGGTTTCCGTGTACCATGTCACCAGCGCTTTCGACCAGAAGCCCACGCGTATCACCTTCTTCGACGGTACATATACACCGGTAGTATTCAAGTCCATCCGACTTAATGCAGGCAACGAAGCCTCGCTCTTTCGGATACCCGTATCGGACGTGCCCTATCACACTCTGGTGAGGCTCAGACAGGTGGCGTACGATGAGGATATATACGATGACATACACGTCGGCACGCCTCTCATAGAGTACTGCAAGAACTGGAGAGCGGGGGCCAGGGAGGATTTGATAAAATATGTCAATGTGATATCCTTTGGTCTGTCGGACATACAGAAGAGATACGTGGACGATGATGAGTATTTCGCTGTCACCAGGGCATCCGAGAGCGGGATGAGCGGTACGGCGATATTCGATGAACGCGGCATACTCTCCGGCATATGCAGCAAGACGATGATGCCGCTTTCGGAGGAGGAGCCCAGATTTCGGGACGGGTGTGATTTCCTGCTGATGGTGGACGGTCTCCCGGAGCTTTTGGAGCGGGCAGAAGGATCGGAATGAGAAAGCTTTTCTATATCATATCAATAGCAGCTATGGTGTCTCTGGCCCTTGTATTCATGCACATAAGGCCGGATAACGGGGTATACAGGGATGACGCCAGGTATTACAATGACATTTCTTTCTCGAAGGCACCCGGAGCCTACGCCGGGCCTTTCGACCTTGCGATAACAGCACCCACGGATGAAATATACTATACACTGGACGGCAGTGAGCCTGACAGGGGATCGATAAAGTATACCGGCCCTGTCCCGATAGGGGATGCATCCGCTGATCCCAATAGATACTCCATGAGAGAGGATGTGAGCGCTTTCTGTGATGATGAGATGAGAGAGCTCTACAGACAGACTCACTGGGCGGCAGCGAACGTGAGCCCGGAGTACAGGGCGCCGGAGCAGAACATCAGGAAGTGTACCGTCATAAAGGCCGTATACTACGACAGGGACGGCAACAGGGGGAACACCCTCACAGGCTCTTATTTCGTGGGAGAAGGCAGGGGAGGATATGCGGACAGGCTTAAGACTGTCTCGCTCGTGATGGACCCTGCGGATCTTTTCGACTACGAAAGAGGCATTTATGTGACAGGAAAGCTCCGTGATGATTTCTTCGCTAAGATAAACGACGAGAACAGGGAGGAGATGCTGGATTCCCACTGGCCCGCGAACTATTCGGAGCGTGGCAGGGAGTGGGAGAGGGAGGCCACCCTGCAGATGTATGACAGCAGAGGCTGCAGCCTGTCGCAGCAGGTCGGGGTCAGGATAAAGGGAGAGGGGAGCAGAGAGTATCACCCCAAAAGCTTCAATCTCTATGCCAGATCAGAGTATGACGGCAATACGGTCATACACACCGAGGGCAAGACCGGGATGTGCCTGGAAGCCATGACTCTGTATTTCGGGGGAGAGGATATATATTCAAAGCTGAGGGATCCGCTGATGGCCGACATCTGCTCGGACATGGGATTTGCGACCATGACCTTCAGACCCTGCGAGCTCTTCATCAACGGCGAATACTGGGGATACTGCTTCCTGACGGAAAAATATGACGAGAAGTATGTGGAGAGGATGTACGGGGTCGATGATGACAACGTGGTGATGATCAAGAACAACTACAAGAGCGAGGGGGAGCCCTCAGATCTTGACATCTATATGAACGATATGACGTTTATAGCGGATGCCGACATGACAGTACCTGAGAATTACGAACGGGCGAAGGAGATACTGGACATGGAGGGCTTCATCGACTATATGGCGGCCGAGATCTATATCGCCAGATGGTCGGACTGGCCCACGGGCAACATCAATCAGTGGAGGAGCAGGACCTACGAAAACGGGAAATACGGCGACTGCAGATGGAGATATATGCTCTTTGACGTCAACTGGGGAGGGATGATGTACGACGAGGGGGATGCGACCAGGGATACGATAGCATCCACCAGACTGCCCAGTCCCGTCTTTGACAATCTCTGCAACAATCCGGAGTTCAGGGATGCCTTTATCGCAAGGCTCATGTCCATGAGGGAGAACGAGTTCGCTCCGGAGCACGTGGCAAAGAAGATAGACGGCTATGCAGCGATGATGGAGGGGCCCATGAAGGAGCATTACATGCGCTTCTTCGGCACGGATGATGAAAGGTTCCGTGAGGAGGCGGAAAAGCTGAAGCTTTTCTTCAATGAAAGATACGAGTACATCCCGGTGATGATAGAGGCAAATTTCCCGGGATATGCCATGGATTGACATACCTGACGAGCCTGTGGTAGTATCGTTTGGTGTGCAAAACACGGTCAATCGGAAGGAGTAAATCGATATGTCTACAGTAAGGATCATCCTTTATGTAATATTCATGATAATATGCGTGACTCTCACCTTCATCGTTCTGGCGCAGGAGGGTAAGAGTGCAGGACTCGGAGCTATAAGCGGAATGGCTGATACATATTGGGGCAAAAACAAGGGACGCTCCATGGAGGGTAAGCTGCAGAAGCTGACGATCGCGCTGTGTGTACTGTTCATGGTGCTGGCGCTGGTACTCAATATCAAGTCGTTCTGATAAACGTAAACAGCGGTATATGACGGAGCTCCTGAGAATATCGGGGGCTCTTTTCACATATCCGGGGAAATGAAAAATGGGCAGGAAGCAGTATAAGGAAAAAAAGATCAAAGAGAAAAAATACAAGGAAAAGCGTGACAGGGGCGGCAAGCAGAAGAGCCTGAAGTATACGGGTGTATTTCAGGCGGCCTCGGGGGGATTCGGCTTCGTGAGGGTCGAAGGATACGAGGAGGACTTCTACATACCCAGGGACTGCACGAAGACCGCAATGCATGGTGATACCGTGGAGATCAAGGTGATACACGGAGCCAGAGGCAGGAGGCGGAGTGCAGAGGCCGAGATCACCAGGATAGTGGAGCGCGGCACTGAGAACGTGGTGGGCACCTTCCGGTGGGGCATGAAGGGCAGGAGATCACTGGAGGATACAGCTGCCTACGGCTTCGTGATCCCGGACAACAAGCACTTCACGGAAGATATCTTCGTGAGCCGTGAGCGGAGCAAGGGAGCGAAGGACGGCGACAAGGTAGTGGTGCGCATCACCGAATACGGAGGACGTAAGGGACACAAGAGTGAGGGCATAGTGTCCGAGATCCTTGGAGATATAAATACACCCGGGGTGGACATCACCTCCGTGGTGAGAGGATACGGACTGCCGGAGAGCTTCCCCGGAGAAGTGACCACGGAGGCCGGGGCTGTGGCTCGTCCCGTGGATGCGAAGGCTGCAGAAGGCAGGAAGGATCTGAGGGATGTCGTGACGATCACCATAGACGGCGACGACTCCAAGGACTTCGACGATGCGGTAAGCCTCGTACGTAAGGGCGAGAGCTGGGAGCTGGGTGTGCATATAGCGGACGTCAGTGAATATGTGCGGGAGGGATCCGTGCTGGATGCCGAGGCTATGAGGAGAGGCACATCCGTATATCTTCCGGACCGGGTGATCCCGATGCTGCCGGAGGTGCTCTCCAACGGTATATGCTCTCTGAACCCGGATGAAGACAGGCTCACTCTCTCCTGCATCATGAAGCTGGACGATAAGGGAAGAGTGAAGAGCTCAAAGATAGTGGAGAGTGTGATACGCAGCCATTACAGGATGACCTATTCCAAGGTGCAGAAGATCCTGGATGGCGATGAGGGGCTCAGGAGAGAGTATGCCGATATCGTAGACATGCTGACGGATATGGATGCGCTGGCGAAGCTTATCCGCAAGAGACGGAACAAGCACGGCGCCATAGATTTTGACCTCCCCGAGGCGGATATCATACTGGACTCTGAAGGACGGACCACGGATGTCCGTATACACGACAGGAATGATGCCACGAGGCTCATAGAGGACTTCATGCTCTCTGCCAACGAGGCTGTGGCCGAGACCTTCGCACTCATGCATATGCCCTTCGTATACAGGACACATGACGAGCCCGATGAGGAAAGTCTGTACGATCTGGCACTCTTCGTGTCGGGCTTTGGGATCCACATGAGTCTTGCAAAAAAGGGCAGGAAGGAAGAGAAAACGAGCCCTAAGGAGCTGCAGAAGCTGCTTCAAAAGACCGAGGGAACGGAGGCCGAGAGGCTGATACGGTCTCTTGCACTCAGAGCCATGAAGCAGGCACGCTACAGCACCGAATGCAAGGGGCACTACGGACTCGCGATGGAGTATTACACACATTTCACCTCTCCGATAAGGAGATATCCGGACCTTCAGATACACCGTATCATCAAGGAATATCTCAGGAACGAGCTGACGGGGAAGAGGATATCGCATTATGAGCAGATACTCCCCAAGGTGGCAGAGAAGTCCAGCATCCTTGAGAGAAGGGCGGATGACGTGGAGCGAGACGCCGACAAGCTCAAGATGGTAGAATATATGACAGGGCATATCGGGGAAGAGTACGACGGCATCATATCCGGAGTGACGGACTGGGGCATATATGTGGAGCTTCCCAACTGCATAGAGGGGATGGTGCCTCTCAGGGATATGGATGACTACTACGAGCTGGAGGAGGCACACCACAGGGTGGTGGGCCGGGCTACCGGAAGGACCTACAGACTGGGCGAGGCAGTACGGATACAGGTGGTGCGTGCAGACAAGACAGCATCGGAGATAGACTTCAGAATGGTGTAGATATGGCAGATGAGAGATCGGGAAAAAAGCTCATAGCGAACAACAAGAAGGCCTTCTTTGATTACTTCATAGAAGAACAGCTGGAGGTGGGGATAGAGCTCTTCGGTACGGAGGTGAAGTCCGTAAGGGCCGGAAAATGCTCCATCAAGGAGGCCTATGTGGATGCCAGGGACGGTCAGCTGATGATCTACGGGATGAACATCACTCCGTACGAAAAGGGCAATATATTCAACAAAGATCCCATGCGTGACAAGAGACTCCTGGCTCACAAGAAGGAGATCCTGAAGCTGCAGGGTCAGCTTGCGCAGAAGGGTTATACCATACTCCCGCTGGAGGTATATCTTACACGGGGGAAGGTGAAGCTTCTCATAGGGCTCGGAAGAGGAAAGAAGCTGTACGATAAAAGGGATTCAATAGCGAAGAAGGACCTTCGCAGAGAGGTGGAGCGTGACTTCAAGGTCAGAAATATATAAGAGGTAAAATGAAATGAAAAGAAAGATGATCTGTTTATTATGTATGATGGTGCTCACGGCATCTCTTGCC
>DNLO01000045.1:0-4713 GCA_003488445.1 Lachnospiraceae bacterium
CCTGCATCAACAGAGAAAAGATCCAGGCCGACTGCACGGATACACATCGTGTCTCTTACGCCGAATAACCCCGTTGTCAGTGCTTTTACATAGTCATATCCGTAATTATTATCGCCGATCTCTCCGCCGGAGGTCGTCACATAGTACAGCTTCTTCGCGTTACACATCCCGTGCGGAGTGCCGTCTTCATCATATACAAAGGTGATACCGTTGATACTGACTGCTTCCAGATACAGCTTCAGGATCGCAGGAAAAGAGAGATCCCAATATGGTACGGCCATGATGATCAGGTCTGCTCTGGCAAATTGTCTGGCAAAGTCGAATCGTGCATCTGAAAAATCGTTACTTTCCAGTGCACTGTTTCTTATACTTATATCTTTTTCCGTAAGCGGTCTGAGGTCATGGTCATAGAGCCGGATCCTTTCAACGGGAGGATCTCTGTCTTCAATATGAGAGAGGACTGCATCCGCCAGCTCTCTGGACCTCGATCCTTCTCTTGCACATGCGTCAATATAAAGTATCATTTTTCTTCTCCCGACTCTAATGATATGGAAATCACATGACACCTGTCAACTGTCATTATCGGCAAGAAAAAACGTGGAAGTCAGAGAGAACCGTCCCCGTTGACTTCTTCAAAAAAGTACTTGCAAAAACGTGCCGGGAGGTATAGTATACGATTTGTAAAAGCAAAGGCGCTTGGATCAGTCCAAGTGCCTCTTTTTTTTGCATATGTAGAGTATTGAGGCGAAGAGGCCGTATGGGGAGAACTGCCCCCTGCGGCCTCTTTTCTTGTGAAGAAGAGGAAGCCATGAACGCGGAAGATTACAGGAAGATGCATGAAAGTATCAACTCAATGGGGCATGATGCCTGCGGGATAGGGACCATCGTCAATATCGACGGGCATAAGGACAACCGTGTGCTCTCGGACGCACTGTCGATAGTGGAGAAGCTGGAGCACAGAGCGGGAAAGGATGCCACGGGCGAGGTAGGAGACGGAGTGGGCATACTGCTGCAGATATCCCATAAGTTCTTCGGCGCGAGCCTGAAGGATGCAGGCATAGAGGTGAAGGGAGAAGGTGACTACGGTGTGGGTATGTTCTTCCTGCCTCAGGATGAGCTGAAACGCACCTTCGCAAAGAGGATGATGCAGATCATCGCCGAGAAGGAGGGCATGAAGGTGCTGGGCTGGAGAAAGGTGCCCACGAATCCCGGGATACTCGGCAAGACAGCGCTCGACTGCATGCCGGCCATAGAGCAGTGCATCATAGAACGTCCTGACAATGTGGAGAGAGGGACAGACTTCGACCGCAGACTCTACGTGGTGAGGAGGGAATTCGAGCAGTCCTCCGAGGATACATACATATGCTCTCTCTCATCCAGGACCATAGTGTATAAGGGGATGTTCCTCGTCACACAGCTGAGGCAGTTCTACGATGATCTGAGGGATCCTGCGTATGAGACGGCGATAGCCATAGTGCATTCCCGCTTCTCGACCAATACCACGCCCTCATGGAACAGGGCGCATCCCTACCGCATGATAGCTCACAACGGTGAGATCAATACGATCCGCGGCAACGCCGACAGGATGCTTGCAAGAGAAGAGACCATGAAGCCGGGAGAGCTGGGAGATGATATCGACAAGATATACCCGGTGATATCTTCCCAGGGATCCGACTCGGCCATGCTGGACAACACGCTGGAGTTTCTGTACATGAACGGCATGGAGCTCCCGCTTGCCATGATGATCACCATACCCGAACCATGGAAACACATAGAATCCATGGACAGGACAAAGCAGGACTTCTACCACTACTATGCCACTATGATGGAGCCCTGGGACGGACCTGCAGCGATCATCTTCTCTGACGGAGAGGTGCTGGGAGCCACTCTGGACAGGAACGGCCTCAGGCCCTCGAGATACTATGTGACAGATGACGGCAGGCTCATACTCTCTTCGGAGGTGGGAGTGCTGGATATACCGCCGGAGCATATCGTGAAGAAGTCCAGGCTCGAGCCCGGAAAGATGCTGCTCGTGGATACGAAGCAGCAGCGCATCATATCGGACGAGGAGTGCAAGGGCGGATATGCCGGTAGCAGACCGTACGGAGAGTGGCTGGACAGAGAGCTGCTGCAGCTGTCACGTCTTACGATCCCGAACAAGAAGATAGAGACTCACGACCAGGAGACGAGGGACAAGCTGTACAAGGCCTTCGGCTACAGCTATGAGGATGTGATGAAGCAGATACTGCCGATGGCCGAGAATGCGGTGGAGCCTACGGTTTCCATGGGACATGATGTGCCGCTGGCGGTGCTGGGAGAGAAGCAGAGACTGCTCTTTGATTATTTCAAGCAGCTCTTCGCACAGGTCACGAACCCTCCCATAGACTCACTGCGCGAAAAGGTGGTCACGGACACCACCGTGTATATAGGCTCCGACGGAGATCTGCTGAACGAGAAGAGCGGCAACTGTGCGGTGCTTGAGGTGGAGCATCCGATACTCACGGGTGTGGATCTGCTGAAGATCAGATCGTTGGACAGGCCCGGATTCAGGGCCAGGGTCATATCCATGCTCTACTACAAGAACACCTCTCTGGGGAAGGCTTTGGAGCAGCTGGACATAGCGGTGGACAGGGCTGTGTCGGAGGGATGCAATATCATCATCCTATCGGACAGAGGGGTGGACGAGAACCATGTGCCCATACCTTCACTGCTGGCAGTATCGAGTGTGGAGCAGCATCTGGTGAGGACGAAAAAGAGAACGGCGGTATCCCTGGTGCTGGAGAGCGGAGAGCCGAGAGACGTGCATCAGATGGCGGCCCTTTTGGGATTCGGAGCGAGAGCGATCAATCCCTATCTCGCCCATGAGTGCATAGCGGAGCTGATCGACAAAGGGATACTGGACAAGGACTACCATACAGCCATAGATGACTATAACAAAGCGCTGCTCGGCGGTGTGGTGAAGATCGCGGCCAAGATGGGTATATCAACGATACAGTCCTATCAGTCCGCAAGGATATTCGAGGCCATAGGCCTGTCGAGTGAGCTGATAGACAGATATTTCACCGGGACGGTGAGCCGGGTGGGAGGTATAGGGCTGTCGGAGATAGAGGAGGAGATCTCCTTCCGGCATGACCACGCCTTCGATCCCTTGGGACTGGCTGTGGACACGTCTTTGGACTCTGCCGGATATCACAGCCTGCGCTCGGGGAAAGACAAGGAGGATCATCTCTATGATCCCGAGACCATAGTGAATCTGCAACAGGCTGTAAGGAACGGCGACTATGAGCAGTTCAAGGTGTATTCGGGCAGAGTTGACGATGCATCAAGACCCCACACATTGAGGGGGCTGCTGGACTTCATACCCGCAGGCGGGAGCATACCAATAGATGAAGTGGAGAGCGTGGATGAGATAGTAAAGCGCTTTCAGGTGGGTGCCATGTCATACGGATCGCTGTCAAAGGAAGCGCATGAGACTCTGGCCATCGCCATGAACACCATAGGAGGAAAGTCCAATACCGGAGAGGGCGGAGAGGATCCCGAAAGATTCGGGACCATAAAGAACTCTGCGGTAAAGCAGGTGGCATCCGGAAGATTCGGTGTGACTTCAGCATATCTCGGGTCCGCAAAGGAGATCCAGATCAAAATGGCGCAGGGAGCCAAGCCGGGAGAGGGCGGACATCTGCCGGGCAAGAAGGTATATCCCTGGGTGGCGAAGATCAGATGCTCCACACCGGGTGTGGCACTGATATCACCGCCGCCTCATCACGATATCTACTCGATAGAGGATCTGGCAGAGCTCATATATGATCTGAAGAATGCGAACAGAAAAGCACGTATCTCCGTGAAGCTGGTATCGGAAGCGGGCGTGGGTACCATCGCATCGGGTGTGGCCAAGGCCGGAGCGGGTCTGATCCTGATATCCGGATATGACGGAGGCACCGGAGCGGCGCCCTATTCATCGGTACACAGTGCGGGACTCCCCTGGGAGCTGGGAGTAGCGGAGGCACACCACAGCCTGATAGAGAACGGACTGAGAGACAGGGTGGTGCTGGAGACAGACGGCAAGCTGATGTCCGGAAGAGACGTGGCTATCGCTGCACTGCTGGGTGCGGAAGAGTTCGGGTTCGCTACAGCACCTCTCGTATGCATGGGCTGCATGATGATGAGAGTATGCTCAAAGGACACCTGCCCGGTGGGCATAGCTACCCAGAATGAGAAGCTAAGGAAGAGATTTGCCGGCAAGCCGGAATATGTCATCAACTTCATGCACTTCGTGGCTCAGGAGCTGAGAGAGATAATGGCAGAGCTCGGATTCAGAAAAGTTGAGGACATGGTGGGACGCACCGACTGCCTCAAGGTAAGAGACAGGCTGATGACGAAGAGGGCAGAATGTGTGGATATGTCTTATATCCTGGACCACAGGTATGCTGCAGCCGAGAAACGGCACTTCGAGCCGTCGAGCCTGTATGATTTCCACACCGAGCGTACGCCTGACGAGAGGATACTGCTGCCGATGCTGGATAAGGATCTGCACAGTGTGAAGATCGATGTGTCGAGCACAGACAGGGCATTCGGAACGATCTTCGGATCGGAGGTAACGGGAAGATACGGCCAGGACCGGCTGGCTGATGATACATATCTGATAGAGGCTGCCGGCGGCGGTGGCCAGTCATTCGGAGCGTTCATACCGAAGGGGGTCACCATCCGCCTGAC
>DNLO01000045.1:4832-5538 GCA_003488445.1 Lachnospiraceae bacterium
TTCCTCCTAAAGAATCAAGATACAGTGCATCTGAAAACATCATCATCGGTAACGTAGCACTCTATGGGGCGACCTCCGGGAAGGCATATGTCTGCGGCATAGCAGGCGAGAGGTTCTGCGTCAGGAACTCGGGGGCTACGGCTGTATGCGAGGGAGTGGGAGACCACGGACTGGAGTATATGACAGGCGGAAGAGCCGTGATACTGGGATGTACGGGCAAAAACTTCGCTGCAGGTATGAGCGGAGGCATAGCATATGTCCTCGACCGGGATCATTCCCTCTACCGCAGGATAAACAAGGATATGGTGAATATGGAGGAGCTGCAGGACAAGTACGATATCGAAGAGCTGAAGGGGATACTTAAGGACTATGAGGCGGAGACCGGATCGAAACTGGCTGCAGATATCCTGGGAAACTTCGAGTCCAATATAAGGGACTTCAAAAAGATAATACCCCGCGACTATCAGAGGATGCTGTCAGCCATAGGTCACTTCGAGGAGCAGGGGCTCACACATGAAAATGCGGAGCTGGAGGCGTTCTCGTCCATAGCAGCGGTATAGGAGCCGACGACGGAATAAGGCATACGGAGAAAAGAAAATGGGAAAGAGCACAGGATTTCTGGAATACAGAAGAGAGAATAATACGGATATACCGGTGAATGAGAGGATCAAAAACTTCGGCGAATTTCATCTGCCTCTGTCCGATG
>DNLO01000124.1:0-2770 GCA_003488445.1 Lachnospiraceae bacterium
CAGCTCGGATCTGACAGAGCTCATATGCTCCAGCTCCGTGGGCTCACTGTGGATGCCAAGGACGAGGTGGAAAACTATGACACTAATCTCGCCCAGGTATATGAGGGGCTGGATGCACTGGCAGAGATGTACGCAAAGGATCCGTATCTGAACAACGACTTCCGTGCAGCAGAGCAGACAGATTCTCTTGCCAACATGCTCACTCAGGCGAAGGCTGATGTGGATACATATGCCGCCACCTATGATCCTCATGTCATGGTGGGCAGCTATGACGGGCAGTACGAGGCTTTCCTGGTCGCCAGGGAGAATATCGGCGGCATGCAGGATATCATCGAGGAGTACGGTGAATACATGAACGGGAATCTTCAGGCAGAGATCCGGAACAAGATCATTGTTTCCGTGATCGTGATAGTGGCCGTGATCGTTCTTATCATGGTGATAGCAGTGATAGTGATGAGATACATCATCGGGAGCACCAGGGTCATCTCGGATTCGCTCTCACATCTGGCAGAAGGTGAGTTTGTGGAGATCGACAAGTATCTCGACTATGAGGACGAGATCGGAGGCATGATCAAGGATACCAACAGTGTCATAGCAACACTGAAGGGCATCATATCCAGTGTCAAGGATACCACGGCCACTCTTGGCAATTCTTCCCATGAGCTGGCAGATACCGCAGGCCAGATATCCCATACGGCAGACGACGTATCCAATGCAATTCAGGATATCGCCAAGGGTGCTACGGAGCAGGCCGACAACATACAGCAGGCCACGGAGAGCGTCGGAGATATCGATGTGGCTGTATCCGGTGTGTCCGAGAATACGGATATGCTGGCCAGCACGGCTGATGAGATGAATATCAGCAGCCAGGATTCGGCTTCCGAGCTGGACAAGCTGATGAAGAGCTCAGAAGAGATGAACAGGAATGTAGAGGAGATAACAGAAGCTATCAATGCGACAAGTGCTGCAGTCAACTCCGTCAATGAGAAGGTCGATATGATCACGAACATCGCATCTCAGACGAACCTGCTGGCACTCAATGCTTCCATAGAGGCTGCAAGGGCAGGAGATGCGGGAAGAGGCTTCGCAGTGGTGGCTACCGAGATAGGCTCTCTGGCTACAGACTCCAACAACACGGCAGACGAGATCCGCAAGGAGATGACGAGCCTTCTGGAGCAGTCCGAGCAGGCTACATCCAAGGCAGAGCAGGTGAAGAAGGTGGCTATGGAGCAGCAGGAAGTGCTCAAGTCCACAGTGGACAGTATCCACAGTCTCATATCCAATATCGAGACTACAGTGAGCGGAGTAGGCTCCATCTCCAGCAATGCCGGCACCTGCAAGAGTGCAAAGGATGTGGTGGTGGATGCCATGGGATCTCTCTCGGCAATATCCGAAGAGAATGCTGCGGCTTCACAGCAGACATCTGCATCCATGCAGGAGCTCAACGCTACGGTCAATGTGCTGGCCGGCTCGGCAGACCAGCTGAACGAGCTGGCAAAGAAGCTGACGGAGGATATGTCCTTCTTCAAGTAAGGTCAGCAGGCTGAAGAACAACTTTATTTACAAGGCGTGTCTTTAGAAGGCGCGCCTTGTTGTTTATACGACAAGACTGTCCGATCAGGGAGAAATGACTGATATGAATAAAATACCCGTAAACGATCTGGAGGCTCCCGAGCTGGATATATTTGCCAGACTGTCCGAGACCCAGCTGCTCCATTATCATGAACCCGAGCCGGGGCTCTTTATCGCAGAGAGTCCCAATGTAATCATGAGAGCCGTGGAGGCAGGATATCAGCCTGTATCTTTGCTTGTGGAGCAGGGGGCACTGGACAAAGAGGCCCGTCCTGTGCTGCAGTGCATCAGTGAGCATATGGGAGAGGAGACAGCCGGGAGACTGCCTGTATATATTTCAGACAGGGAGGTGCTTAAGGAGCTGACGGGATATGCTCTTGTGAGAGGACTCTGGGGCGCCTTCAGGAGAAGGCCTGTACAGCCTCTTGACGGATTCTGTGAGAAAAAGGACAGACTTGTGGTGCTCTACGATATCGTCAATCCTACCAATGTAGGTGCCATCACACGCTCGGCCGCTGCTCTTGGGATGGACGGGATGATAGTGACCCGTGATACGGTGAATCCGCTGTATCGCAGATCGGCAAGAGTGAGCATGGGGACAGTGTTCAATATACCCTGGACTGTGGCAGGAGACTGTGAGCCGGGAAGCTCTGATATCGTGCATAAGCTTAAGGAACTCGGATATGTAACGGTCGCTATGGCTTTAAAAGACAGGTCTTTGGGCGTGGATGATCCTGTATTAAAGGAGCAGAGAAGACTCGCCGTGATCCTCGGGACGGAGGGGTACGGTCTGCCGGATAACGTGATAGATGCCTGTGACTATACCGTAAAGATCCCGATGTATCACGGAGTGGATTCTCTTAATGTAGCTGCGGCCAGCGCTGTCTGCTTCTGGGAGCTGATGAAATGATCTGCGCCATGATTGTCATCAGCGGCTTTGTTTCCTTTGGCGGGCTGAAGCTGATCATGGTCTGATTTGACATAGATCTGTGGAATATGCTACACTCCCATAAACCGTTGATGAAGAGTGAGTAAGCGATACCTCCTTATCATGAGAGAGCTGCGGATGGTGAGAGCGCGGCGTTAAGTGTTTCGCTGAATGGACTTCAGAGGGCGACCGGAAATGCAGAGACTGCATAGTATGGAAGCCGGAGCGTTGAATCTCCGTTATCAAAATTCGGCATATGTCAGTACGGCG
>DNLO01000124.1:2878-3382 GCA_003488445.1 Lachnospiraceae bacterium
CGCCAAGCCGGGTGGCACCGCAGGTCATACCTGTCCCAGCAGTTGATTTTTACTGCCAGGGCGGGTTTTTTTATTATCAGCCCTGGACGCATGAAGAAGGATCTTCTTCATTGCGGAGATGCCATTTACATTAAAAAAGGAGGACATAACAATGGCAGACAAAAAAATACCTTACAAGATCTATCTGGAAGAGAACGAGATCCCTACGAAATGGTATAACATGAGGGCCGACATGAAGGATAAGCCCGCGCCTCTGGTAAATCCCGGAACGGGAGAGCCTCTGAAGAAGGAGGAGCTCATACCGATCTTCTGTGAGGAGCTGGTGGATCAGGAGCTTGACGATACAACACCTTTCATTGAGATACCCAGGGAGATCCAGGATTTCTACAAGATGTACAGACCTTCACCGCTGGTCCGCGCATATTGTCTGGAAGAGAAGCTGCAGACGCCTGCAAAGATCTACTATAAATTCGAGGGAAATAATACAAGCGGAAGCCACAAGCT
>DNLO01000124.1:3550-4420 GCA_003488445.1 Lachnospiraceae bacterium
TCTGGACTGCAAGGTATATATGGTCAAGGTCTCATACGAACAGAAGCCCTTCCGTCGTGAGGTCATGAGGACATATGGCGCATCTGTGGTGCCTTCGCCCTCAGAGACTACGGAGATAGGAAAGAAGATCCTCGCAGAGCATCCCGGAACAACAGGAAGCCTTGGCTGTGCGATCTCGGAGGCAGTCGAGGTTGCCACAAAGAATCCCGGCTACAGATATGTGCTGGGATCTGTGCTGAACCAGGTGCTTCTTCATCAGTCCGTTATCGGTCTTGAGACAAAGGCGGCGCTTGATAAATATGATATCCATCCGGATATCATCATCGGATGCGCAGGAGGCGGATCCAATCTCGGCGGACTTATCGCACCCTTTATGGGTGAGAAGCTCAGAGGGGAGGCTGACTACAGGATCATAGCTGTAGAGCCTGCATCATGCCCCAGCTTTACCAGAGGCAAGTTTGCCTATGACTTCTGCGATACCGGTATGATATGTCCTCTTGCAAAGATGTATACGCTCGGAAGCAACTTCATCCCGTCGGCAAATCATGCCGGAGGCCTGAGGTTCCACGGAATGAGCACCACTCTTTCCCAGCTGTATCATGACGGATTCATGGAGGCTGTAAGTGTGGAGCAGACAGAGGTGTTTGAGGCTGCAGAGCAGTTTGCCAGGATTGAGGGCATTCTTCCGGCACCCGAGAGCTCCCATGCAATAAGAGTTGCCATAAATGAGGCACTGAAATGCAAGGAGACCGGAGAGGAGAAGACGATCGTATTCGGTCTCACCGGCACAGGGTATTTCGATCTCGTGGCGTATGAGAAGTACAACAACGGAGAGATGAGTGATGAGATACCTACCGATGAACAGATAGC
>DNLO01000123.1 GCA_003488445.1 Lachnospiraceae bacterium
TAGCAGCCGGAAAAGCAGCCGGAGAGAGGACGACTCGAGCACTGTCAAGAAAAAATATTGACAGCGGCCCGGAGCTTTGGTATCATTAGACCCCGGTGCAAAGAGAGCATGGAGAAACTGATAGAGCGAGGACTGCTGTTCGATCATTACGGCGGGCTCCTCAGCGAGAAGAACAAGAGGATATATGAGGCGGCAGCCGTGGACGATATGTCTCTGAGCGAGATAGCGGAGGAGATCGGCATATCGAGGCAGGCTGTATCCGATACTCTGAACAGGACGGACAGCAAGCTCCGCAGATATGAGGATGAGCTGCACCTCATCGAAAGGAACAGAAGGATAAGGGATCGTCTGGATAAGATAAGAACGATCCTGGACGCGGCATCAGATACGGAAGCCGGAGTGTACGGCGAAGACAGTATAGGGATGGTGCGTGGTCTTGTAGACAGCATAGAAGAGGAACTGTAGTGGCGTTTGAGAGTCTGACAGACAAGCTTCAGAACGTATTCAAAAAGCTTCGCAGCAAGGGAGTGCTGACCGAAGAGGATGTGAAGGCTGCGCTCAAAGAAGTGCGGATGGCTCTGCTTGAGGCAGATGTCAACTTCAAGGTCGTCAAGCAGTTCACCAAGAGCATAGAGGAAAAGGCTGTCGGCTCGGATATCATGAACGGTCTGAATCCCGGACAGCAGGTGATAAAGCTGGTCAACGAGGAGATGACTTCGCTTATGGGCTCGGAGGCTGCGAGCCTGAAGTATGCCAATGCACCCGAACCCACTGTGATCATGATGGCCGGGCTGAACGGTGCAGGTAAGACGACTACCTGCGGCAAGCTGGCACTTCATCTGAAAGGCAGGAGCAAGAAGACCATGCTGGCGGCTCTTGATGTATACAGACCGGCTGCTATAGAGCAGCTGAAGGTCAACGGGGCAAAGGTGGACACCAGAGTCTTTGAGATGGGTACCGACAGGAAGCCCGTGGATATCGCGAAGGCTGCCCTGGATGAAGCCAGAAAAGAGCATTTCGATGTAGTGATACTCGATACTGCAGGACGTCAGCAGATAGATGAAGCTCTGATGGAGGAGCTACATGACATAAAGGAGCAGATACAGGTAGACGATACGCTGCTCGTGGTCGATGCCGGTACGGGACAGGCTGCGGTGGACGTGGCGCTCGGCTTTGATGAGAAGGTAGGCATCGACGGAGTGATACTTACGAAGCTCGACGGTGATACCAGAGGAGGAGCCGCTCTTTCGATCAAGGCAGTCACCGGTAAGCCGGTGCTTTATGCGGCCAGCGGCGAGAAGCCGCAGGACTTTGACATATTCTATCCCGACAGGATGGCCGGCCGTATCCTGGGCATGGGAGACGTACTCTCTCTGATAGAGAAGGCCGGCGAGGCGATGGATGAGGAGGATGCGAAGAAGGCGGCTGAGAGCCTGAAAAAGGGCAGGTTCACCTTCAATGACTACCTCGACTCCATGAAGCAGGTGAATAAGCTTGGAGGCATGGGATCGGTGATATCCATGCTGGGCATGGGAGGCAAAGGCGGACTTCCCGAAATAGATGAGACCATGCTGAAGCGTAACGAAGCAATAATAATGAGCATGACCCCGGCGGAGAGAGACGACCCGAAACTTTTGAATCCCAGACGCAAGATGCGTATTGCCAAAGGATCAGGGGTCGACATCATGTATGTGAACAGACTCGTGAAGCAGTTCGAGCAGATGCAGAAGATGATGAAGCAGTTTACGGGCGGAGGAAAGAAGAGAGGCAGATTCGGCCAGATGGCCCAGATGCAGAACATGATGCGCAGCATTAAACTATAGTGTTTTCGATGATCGGGCAATATAGTTTATATAGATCAATATTTTATTCATAAAAAGGAGAAAGACAATGGTAAAGATCAGACTCAGAAGAATCGGTAAGAAAAAGGCACCCTTCTACAGGATAGTGGTGGCAGACGCAAGGACCTCTATGCAGAGCACGACTCTCGCAGAGATCGGAACATACGATCCCCTGAAGGAGCCCGCAGAGGTAAAGATCAACGAGGAAGAGGCAAAGAAGTGGCTGAAGAACGGTGCACAGCCTACAGAGACCGTGGCACGTCTTTTCAAGAACGCCGGGATCACGAAGTAATCATCTCCGAAACATACGGAAACATACATATGATTGGAGGTAATTACGAATGAAAGAACTGGTAGAAGTGATCGCCAGAGCTTTGGTTGATGAGCCCGACAAGGTGAAAGTCACCGAGGAAGAGAATGAAAGGGAGATCAACGTGACACTGAGGGTAGCGAAGGACGATATGGGAAAGGTGATCGGAAGATCAGGCCGTATCGCAAAAGCTATCAGAGCAGTGGTCAAGGCTGCAGCGACAAAGACTGAAAAGCATGTGAACGTAGATATACTGGATGAGGAAGAGGGCTGAGCTTCTGTCTGTGGGACAGATCACATCGACCCACGGACTAAAGGGAGAGATAAAGGTCTATCCCACTACAAACGATCCCAGGACGCGTTTTAAGGAGCTGAAGGATGTGATCCTGAAAACGCCGAAAGAGGAGATCCCGGTAACAGTCGAATCGGTCAGGTTCATGAAGAACCTGGCCCTTTTGAAATTCAAGGAACTGAACGGCATAGAGGCGGCAGAGCGTTACAAGGGAGCCTACATCTGTGTGCCGAGAGACAAGGCTCTGAAGCTGGGGCCGGATGAGTACTATGAGGCGGATCTCATCGGTATGGATGTCGTCACGGATGAGGGAGAAAGGCTGGGTACACTCGTGACCGTGTATCATACGGGGGCAAATGATGTGTATGAGATCGAGCTTGGCGTTAATGAAGAAACGGATGGAGCTGCGGCTTCTTCTTCCGACAAGGGTAGTGGGAATAAAAAGAAACACGGACGCAGGATACTGATACCTGCCATAAAGGACTGCATAAAAAAAGTGGATGTGGATGAAGGAGTCATGACGATCCATGTGATGGAGGGACTGTTCTGATGAAATACGAGGTGCTTTCCATCTTTCCTGACATGGTTGACAGCGCATTCAGGACCGGAGTGACCGGAAGAGCTTCGGGAGAAGGGCTGATAGAGCTCGATACCGTGAACATCAGAGACTACAGCACCAATTCCTACGGCTCCATAGACGGCTATACTTATGGCGGCGGAGCGGGGATGCTGATGCAGTGTGAGCCGGTGTACCGGGCATACCTCACCGCTCTGGAGAGGCTTGGCAGGAAGCAGGGAGAGGTACGTGTGATATATATGACGCCTGTGGGGGAGGTCTTCAGCCAGAAGAAGGCGGAGGAACTCGCCGGGGAGGATGAGCTTATCTTTCTGTGCGGACATTATGAGGGGATAGATGAGCGTGTCATAGACGAGATCGTAACGGACAGGATATCCATAGGTGACTATGTGCTTACGGGGGGCGAGCTCTCGGCTCTGGTGGTCATGGATACAGTGGCGAGGCTTATTCCCGGGGTACTCAAAAACGATGAATCTGCGCAGACCGAGTCCTTTAACACAGGGGGACTGCTGGAATACCCGCAATATACCCGGCCTCCCGAGTGGCATGAGAAGAAGGTCCCCGATATCCTTGTGTCGGGAGATCACGCAAAGGTGGACAAGTACAGGATGCGCGAGATGAGGCGTGTCACGAAAGAGTACAGACCGGATCTCTATGCCGCGTATATGGAAGAACGCGGGATATATTAGGAAGTGCTTGCCTTTTGGTCTACACATGTGTTATCATCTTGAGGTTGCGAGATTTTGATGGTCCTCTGCACGGATTATCCGGGGCATGAACATCGGACTTTATATACAGGAGGTTTAACATGAACGCTGATATCATCAGAGAGATCGAAGAAGAACAGAAAAGGAAAGAAGAATTCGAGTTTAATACCGGAGATACCGTCCGCGTGCACAACAAGATCCGCGAGGGCAACCGCGAGAGGAT
>DNLO01000052.1 GCA_003488445.1 Lachnospiraceae bacterium
TCCTTAAAAGCTCTGTGATCTCCGTTACGGGCCGGACCATCGGAGTAAGAGAAAGATTGGTGATGATGCCCTTTAATGCATGGGCGGCGGAGAATCCGGCTTCGTAGTCCTTCCGGGCCACGGCATCTCTCAGCTTTTCGTAGTTGGTGTCATCAATGGCCTTGTTTACGAGCATAAGATAAAAATCCTCCTTGCCCATACAGCGTGCCACAGCATCCTCGGTATCTGCGCCAAAGGCCTTTAATGCATCCACGGTAAGCATATCCTCATCCCCTTTCACTGCATTCCTTTTTTATCAGCTCTTCGAATCCGGAGGCCGGAAGCGGTCTGGAAAAATAGTAGCCCTGTATCAGATCGCAGCCCATCCTTTTCAGCATCATATACTGCTCTTCGTCCTCTACACCCTCGGCCACCACAGGCAACTTCAGAAAATCCGCTATCTCCATGATTATCTGCACCATCCGGCGGCTCTTCTCGTCTCTGGTAAAATTATCCATGAACTTCATGTCCATCTTTAGCACATCTATCGGCAGATTGGTCAGCATGTTGAGTGAGGAATATCCGGCCCCGAAATCGTCCAGCTCTATCAGATAGCCGCGATCCCTGAAGGAAGATACCACGCTTATGAGCTGCTCCACGTTTTCGGAATAGGCCGACTCTGTGATCTCCAGATGCAGATCCGCGTTTGAAAGACCGTTATCCTTTATGATCCTGTCTATCCGTTCGCCTATCCTGCCGTCATATATATCTATCCTTGACACATTGACGGATACCGGGATCGTTATGCCGTAGCTGTCTCTCCACTCTCTGATCCGCGCAGCCGCCTCGGCCCATACGAACCTGTCCAGCTCGCTGATCAGCCCGTTCTCCTCAAAAAGTGAAATGAAGGCAAAGGGCGAAACCATGCCGAATTCCGGATGCTTCCATCGTATGAGAGCTTCTGCGGCCTGCAGCACGGGCCTTTCTCCCTGAATGGCATATTTCGGCTGGAAATAGACCTCAAACTGCCTCTGCGCTATACCCTCGTGTATATCATATATGAGCCTCTGGGAGAAGAACATGTCGTGCTTCATCTTTTCGTCAAAGAAGGCCACTGTCTGCAGGAAATTCCCCCTCAGGGTATTGCATGCCGCCCTGGCACGGTCAAGGCTGTTCTCCATGTCCTGTCCGGCCTCAGTCCTGGCATATACTCCGACCCTGAGCTTTATATGTGAATCATGGAGCCTTCGCATCCCGTCCTCAAACTCCCGTTCAAGCTCCGTATAGTCTGTCTGGTGATTCTGATACAGGTAAAAGGTGTCGGCGCTGTCCCTTGCAGCTATGCCCTCATTTTTATGTGCATAGCTCTGTATGATATCTGCCAGCTCTCTCAGGACACGGTCGCCGTAATCTCTGCCGTATATCTCATTTATGAGATGAAACCCGTCCACGTTTACCACTACAGCATCCATCTGTCTGCCGCTTTGATATCTGTCCATCATGGAGGCATATTCGATAAAATAGGATCTGGAATAAAGGCCGGTGAGCTCATCTCTTTCGGTAGACTGTATCATCTGCCTGCCTTCGAAAAGCTCTATGATGCGCTGTACTCTGGCCAGAACTATCTCGGGCACGTCATAGGGCTTTTTTATAAAATCAACGGCTCCCCGCCTGAGGCTTTCGACCTCTGCCGAGGTCTCGGATGTGAGCACTATCACCGGTATACTGTGAAGTGAGGGATCGTTCTTCATGATATCGAGAACGGCAAAGCCATCAGTTTTGGGCATCAGAAGATCCAAAAGAACTACCGAGAGCAATGCCGCGTTTTGCCTGATAAGCTCCAGCGCCTGCTCTCCGTCCTCGGCAAAGATGACATTGTAGTCATCCTCCAGCATCCCGCCCAGAAGCTCACGGTTGATATATTCATCATCTACGACCAGAACGGTCTTTTTAAGTTTCTCCGTGTAAAAGAGTTTGTTCAGCATATGTATATAATATACCCGTTCATAACATTTTTTCCAGCGTTTCGAACAATGTTTCGGGCTGCACGGGCTTGGACAGATGTGCGTTCATCCCGGCCTGCAGGCTTCTCTGTACGTCCTCGTCAAAGGCATTTGCCGTAAGAGCAATGATGGGGATGGTCCTGGCATCCGGCCGTTCCATGGAGCGTATGGTCTGGCAGGCCTCTTCCCCGTCCATTTCAGGCATTCTCATATCCATGAGTATGGCATCATAGTAGCCCTCCGGACTCTCCCTGAACATGTCTACCGCTATACGCCCGTTCAAGGCATGCTCGCATTCCATCTCTTTCATGCCCAGGACATTTATCATGATCTCGGCGTTGATCTCCACGTCCTCGGCAAGCAGTATCCTGCGTCCCTTGAGATCAGCTCTGTGCTCCCTGTGTCCCTTTTCGTTTTTCTTCTTCAGGGCAGTCTTGTATTCGTCCAGTATGGTGTCCGAGATAAGGGGCTTGGCGATAAAGCTGTCCACTCCCGCATTCACGGCTTCGTCCTGTACATCATCCAAGTTGTATGCAGTAAGTATGATTATGGCAGATTCATCCCCGCTCACCTGCCTTATCCTTCGTGTGGTCTCTACTCCGTCCAGCTCCGGCATGCGCCAGTCCACGATGATCAGATTGTAGGGCTCTCTCCTTGCGTGCCGCAGCTTGACCATCTCTACGGCCTTCTCGCCTGAGAGGGCTGTCTCGGCAGCTATGCCCTCCTTTTCCAGTATCAGCTTTGCATGATCACAGGCTATGGCATCATCGTCGACTATGAGCACAGTCATATCTTCAGGCTTCACATCGATGCTGTCATCCCCTTCCGCCTCATGCTTGTCGGAGTCCATGAGAGTCACTGTCACCGTGAAGGTGGTGCCGATGCCCTTCTCGCTGTCCACCTCTATATTTCCGTTCATCATTTCCACAATGCTTTTGGTGATGGCCATGCCCAGGCCCGAGCTGCCGTATTTATTGGCTGCAGTCTCATCCTCCTGGCTGAAGGTGTCAAAAAGCTTCGGGATATAATCCTTGCTCATCCCCACTCCGGTATCGCGTATTATGAAGCGAAGTGTGGACTTTCCGTCAAAGCCTCCTGTCTTTTCGGCTATGAGATCCACCCTGCCCCCCTCCGGCGTGAATTTGACGGCATTGCCGAGTATATTGATAAGTACCTGCTTAAGCTTTATATTATCACCGATGTAATATCCATCCAGATGACCGTTAATGCGGCAGTTGTAATGCAGCCCCTTCTCCTCGCACTGTCCTGAGAAAAGAGTATTGACCTCTTCCAGAAGCTTTGAGAAGGAGAATTCCTC
>DNLO01000154.1:0-1819 GCA_003488445.1 Lachnospiraceae bacterium
TACTTGAAAAACAACTACTCCCTATCTAAAACACGTCTGTGACGTATATCAGATTCTAAAATATCAGCAGTTACTCATCCTCTGCTGCATCCTCCGGCAGAGCATACCTCTGCTCCACCATATGCTTCTCCTTGAAGCAGTCAAACACGAAATCGATCTCTCCCTGCTCCATCCTCGGTGTGATGAGACTCACGACCGGGACTATGACAAGCCCGGCTATCATCGCGCAGGCGCCTGCATTGATCGGGCTCTGTATAAACTTGGTAGCGGGGAACATATTCACGACGGTGATCAGCACTCCCGAAGCGAAGCTCGCCCATACCGCCGCTCTGGTCACACCCTTCCAGTACAGCCCGTAGAGGAACGGCGCAAGGAAAGCTCCTGCGAGAGCGCCCCAGGATATACCCATGAGCTGTGCTATGAATGTAGGCGGATTGAGCGCCATCACAACAGAGAGCACGATGAATACGATCAGCAGCACTCTCATGGTGAATACCTGCCTCTTCTCGTCCATATCCTTTACTATGTTGCCCTTGATCAGATCTATGGTGAGTGTCGAGCTGGATGTCAGCACCAGAGATGCCAGTGTCGACATGGATGCCGAGAGCACCAGCATGATCACGATACCGATCAGCACATCCGGCAGTGTGGAAAGCATGGAAGGTATGATCGCGTCGTAGGCCACCGATCCGTCAGGCTTGTATATGGCAGCAGTATCATAGAGCCTGCCGAAGCCTCCAAGGAAATAACAGCCGCCGGCGATGATCACGGCGAAGACCGTGGATATCACCGTACCCGTCTGTACCGCCTTCTCATCTCTTATCGCATAGAATTTCTGCACCATCTGAGGCAGTCCCCAGGTGCCAAGTGATGTGAGGATCACGACTCCCAGCAGGTTCAGAGGATCCGTGCCGAAGAAAGCCGTGAAGGCTCCGGGCTGTCCCATGGTCACGGGAACATCCGAAGGGATCTGTGCCAGCTTCATCACAGCCGCATTGAATCCGCCGTTGCCGTTCAGTATGGCGACCACGACCGCACATATACCGAACACCATTATGATACCCTGTATGAAATCGTTGATGGCTGTAGCCATATATCCTCCGAGTATGACATATACGCAGGTGAGAGCAGCCATCACAACCACGCATGCTTCATAGGGTATATTGAACGCCATGCCGAAAAGCCTCGACAGACCGTTGTAGACCGATGATGTATATGGGATAAGAAAAACGAATGATATCACTGCAGCCACTATGCGAAGAGACTGTGAATGGTATCTCTTTCCGAAATAGTCCGGCATCGTCTTCGCATCCAGGAACTTCGTCATGATCCTGGTGCGTCTTCCGAGCACCACCCAGGCCAGCAGCGATCCGAGGAAAGCATTGCCCAGACCTATCCATGTGGATGAGAGACCGTATTTATATCCGAACTGTCCGGCATATCCCACGAAGACCACAGCGGAGAAATACGATGTGCCGTAAGCGAAAGCCGTGAGCCACGGTCCCACCTTTCTCCCTCCGAGTACAAATTCGTTGACGTTGGTGGAATGTCTCCTTGAATACAGCCCCACCGCGATCATGATCGCAAAGAAAACGACGAGTAGCAAAACCTTGATAAACATTTCAGGACTCCTTACTTTATATAATAATAAAAGCAAAGCGTTCAGCTTTGCTTTCCATTTAATACTTCCAGACCTCGCTGCGATATGATGCTCTGTAAATCAGGATCAGTACACTACCTTGTTGCGTCCCTGCTCCTTACCTAAGTACAGCTTCTCATCAGCCTTCTTGATAGCCTCCTCGGTGCCGAACCTGGAGCT
>DNLO01000154.1:1931-4944 GCA_003488445.1 Lachnospiraceae bacterium
TGAATGTATAATTCTCGATGGTCTTTCTCAGCTCCTCCATCATGGGATAGGTATCGTCACCGTTGAACCCGGAGAAGACAAAAAGGAACTCCTCTCCTCCCCATCTTGATACATAGCCCTTTTCCTTCATGAAATCCTGGAACAGCTGCGCTATGGTCTTCAGCACATAGTCTCCGCAGTCATGTCCTCTGGTATCGTTTACCTTCTTGAAGAAATCGATATCTCCCATCACTATGGTGATGGCCAGCGAATCCTCGCTGGACAGCTTCTCGAACATCTCTCCTATCTCTCTCCTGTTCATGAGGCCCGTCAGCGGATCGACACCTGCGATCTGCTTCAGCTTCTCATTGTACAGGATCAGCTTTCTCTCATCGGCTATATTATCCTTGCATAGGAAGTATGCCACCGTACACAGGCAGGCACTGAATATGACGGTGTTCAGGATGAGCATGAACCTGTAGTCGAAGCCTACCGTATCTATCTTTGCCGCGCCCGGCCTTGAATAAAGAGATATCCCGCACATAAGTGCAGTGATGATACCGCTGAACAGCAGACGTATCTTCACGGACTTGTTCGAATCGTACCAGCATAGCATCAGAGCCAGATACAGGAAGTTGTGGCAGGAGTTCCTCCATCCGAAGACAGGAGAGACAGCCAGACTGACCGCAAAGGTCGTGACCACAAGTATGAACAGTACGGTATCCGAATTCTTAAGATGGAAAGATATTATGACAGTGACCGCAAGTATGGCTGCAGCTCCCAGAAAAGCTATATTGATCGGAAAATAACCTCTGATACTCACAAAGACACCGATAACTACCATGTGAAAAGCCATGACTATCATCAGCAGTCTCAACATGATCATCATGCCGTTGCTCTTGTCCTCGCCGCTGTGATCACTTGTGAAAAAATCGATTGTCTGCTCAAAGAAACCCATATTGAAATTATACTACTAAACGAGTTGTTTTTTTACTTGTATTTCAAATTAAACAATATTGACCAATTTATTCACTATTATTATAATCTAACGGAAAAAAATATAAAGACTTTTTTTGTTTTCACGGAGGGAAAAATGAACTGGAAGATTTCTGAAGTAAAGGGACGCGGCAAAGCCACTCTCAAAGCGGGATATTGGAAGTGCGTCCTTGTAGCCTTTATCATGACTCTGGTGAGCGGAGGCATCAGCAGCTGCTCGGGCAACATGTCAGGTTTCAGCAACATGAACAATTCCACATCCGGAAGCATCGAAAGCGATGATTCTCTCACACTGGACGATATCGTCTCGGGAAACATCGACGCAGATGATCCGGAAGAGCTGAACCGCGTCGCTGAGCAGCTTGCAAATGAACTCGTTGACAGTCCGTATCTCGGGACCATCATAGGTGTGGCAATAGGTGTGATCGTGATCGCTCTCATCATAAGCCTTGCGATCTCATACTTCCTCATCATGCCCCTGACCGTAGGCTCGATGAAATTCTATAAGGAGGCCTCGGAGCATCGCGAATATGATATCGGACGTCTGGGGTATTCCTTCAGCGGACATTATATGAACATCGTGAAGATCACCTTCCTCATGTCATTTAAGATATTCCTGTGGTCACTGCTCTTCATCATACCCGGGATAATCAAATCATATGAGTACCGTCTGATACCTCTCATCCTGACAGACGATCCCACCATATCGTCCGCAGATGCATTCAGGCGTACCAAAGAGATGATGACAGGAAACAAATGGCACACCTTCCTGCTTGATCTCTCATTCTTCGGATGGATGCTGCTCACTATCTGCACCTGCGGCATAGTCGGTATACTCTATGTATTCCCGTACATCTACTGCACGGAAGCAGAGCTGTATCTCACACTCAGAGGTCTGGTGTACGGACAGCCGGCAGGTGATCAGCACTTCGCAGATCCCGTACCTGTGAACACAAATACTTCATACGACAATGCGCCTTATGTATCATCTGTTGAGAATGAAATGCCTGCATCTGATACGACAGGCTACGGATCGGATACACCTGCTTTCGGTGATGACCGCAACAGAACTGGAGGCGGAGACAAGCCCTTTAATACACCCTACTGATGATCAGTAGTTTATCCTGAGTCCTTTGGGATAATGATTTTTGAACATACCGTTCGATCTTTTGACCCAGCCGAGGGAGACACCGGACACAGCCATCAGGCACCAGCCATTGTTTTCCGAGGCCGGGTCTTTCATTTCATAGCACAGGTTTTCATATTCTCCGCACCTCAGCGTCTGGCCATTAAGGTAATCACGGAGTCTTGCATCATCTCCGGAAAGATCGATGCAGCTCCTTGCATCTGAGGTATCTACATGTAGTGCCAGCGCATGAGCCGGTATGAACCTGCCCTTTCGTATCTCACCCAGCTCCAGACCCGCTCGGATCACCCTGAGTCCCGCAAGAGACGGCAGGCCGCACTCCGGCATCAGACACAGTCTGTCCTTGAAGTAGAACAGCCGTTTTGTATCGAGGAGCTTTTGCCTGAGATCCCCGTCAATAAAGGATTCTTTAAGGAAGTCGACATAAGATGATATCGACTGTTTTTCTTTGTTGCCCAGCCCCTTTTCGAGTCTTCCGGCATATCCGCAGGCCATATCGACTTCTCCCTCTCCGGCTCTGCCGTCTCTTTCGAATACTGCCATAAAGTGGCCTTCGCCGTATCCGTCCTGGGGCCATATCTTGTATGCGTTTTCCATATCGCATGTTCTCATTCCTGCAAAACGCCCCATAACAGTGGAATGTAAACCAGTATTATTTGCAAGAAATCTTGCAGCTTGTATCTCGTCTTCTTCCTTCGAAAAGGTGCATGTGGAGTAGACCAGCCGCCCTCCGGGCTTCAGCATGACCGCTGCGGCATCCAGGATATCAGCCTGCCTTGCAGCACACAAACGCACGTTATCTTCGGACCACTCCGCTATCGCGGTATCGTCCTTTCGGAACATTCCCTCACCCGAGCAGGGGGCATCCACCAGTATCCTGTCAAAGGATGC
>DNLO01000188.1:0-3267 GCA_003488445.1 Lachnospiraceae bacterium
CACTCTGTTTGATATCTCATCAGGGTCTTCACCGAAGAATACGAACTTGTTCCTTCCAAGCTCCTTTGCTGTATAGACTGCCTTGTCGGCGGACTTGTACAGCTCCTCGAAGTTCTTGCCGTCCTTGGGGAACATTGCCGCTCCTATACTTGCCGTCACCGCGTATTTCGTGTATTCGCCTACGCTGAAGTTGCGGAAGAACCCGTATGTCACATCTCCCATATGGAGTCTCGCATTCTCATTGGGTATATCCTTCAGGAATACAGCGAACTCATCCCCGCCGAGCCTGCCCACTATGTCGGTGGTACGGTACAGGGTGGGAAGCTCCTTGCCTATGGCCGCGAGCACCTCGTCACCGAAGGCATGTCCTCTGGTGTCGTTTATCTTCTTGAAATTATCTATGTCCAGGAGCAGGAACATACCCGGCTCCTCTTCACCCACATTTTCCAGATAGTCCTGTATGGTCTGCTCTGTGGAGATCTTGTTCAATACTCCCGTAAGAAGATCCGTCTCGGCCTTGCTCTTCAGGCTCTTCTGATTGCTACGGTACAGAGCCGTGATTATAAGGTTCATCACCAGAATGAGGATCAGGAAGATGATGAGCGAGATGATTATCCTGATGTACACCTTTTTGGACGGCGCGAAATACTTCTCGATCTCCGTATCCACGAAGCTGCCTGTAGCCAGCTCGCACACCTGCCATCCGTTCATCTTCAGCGGACGGTAGACGAGGACTCTCTCCTCTCCTCCCAGCGTACAGTAGGCGACTCCTCCGTGCTCTCCTGCTATGCTGCTCTTCAGCTCCGGCATCGCGATGCCCCTGTCGTACATGATGGTGCCGTCGAAGAGATTCTCTCCCTTCTTAAGACCCTTTCCACCTACGGCACTCATGACCGTACCGTCCGACTCTATGAAAAGATACTGGGTCTTGCCGTCAAACTCAGAAAGGGACGGTATCATCCTGAAGAAATCCGAGGATACACGAAGTGCCGTGATCCCTTTTTCGCCCCCGATCGGAACAGCCACCGTGATGATATGATCCTCACCCTCCGGGACAGCTCCTGTCACCGTGGGCTTCCCTTCTGCAGTACCCTCTGCCGCATCCGCATACCAGGCGGCTCCCGAAACATCTGTCGCCGCTCCGGAGACATCTGTCGCTTTACCGCCTGCATCTATGACATATCCCTCTGATGCATCCCCGTTATCGATGACACGCTGCAGGGTGAGCACAGCCTGATCCGTGCTCCCGGAGAGCTCTACGCTGTATGCTGCTGCCTCCGCTGCAGTCTTCAGCTCCGCCAGATCGTATCTCAGCTTCTCCGCTATATACCTGTCATAATCGGAGAGCTTGTTCTCGGCATACTTCCTGCCGTCCTTCTTCGCTTCAGAAGAGGCATTGGCAAGCAGCGCCAGGATATATATGAAGAGCACTGCCATGGGAACTATCCATCTCAGCAGATTTATAAGCTCGGCTCTCTTTTCGTTCTGTCTTATTTTATCCATATCTGTGTCACATAAAAAAAGCCACTACCGGAATCCGCCCCCGAAAAGGGCTTCTAATGGTTATTCTAACACTACGGATATACTTCAACAAGTAAAGTAAAAAAGAGACCGCCATATGAAATGGCGGTCTCCGTAAATGTCTGTATCACATCCTTAGGATGATCACTTCCAGTTGGGATCTCCTGCTGCCTTTGCAAGCTGGGCTCTGCGCTCATCCAGACCCTTAAGCACGTCCTCGCTGGTCATGTCGCCTATGAACATTGCTGCGAGATCGGCGTTGATGTCCATCCACTGCTCGTTGAAGTAGAGCACTACATCCTGGAGCACCATGCCCTTGTGATCCTCGTCGAAGCTGTCGAGGAAGTCGAGAGTCGTCTGTGAATACTCGGGCTTCTGGCCTACCTCTACGGGAAGGTTCTCCACGTCAGCTGCCTTGTCGATGAGGTACTGTACGTTGTCCTTCTCCACCAGGAATGCGAGATACTTCTTGGCTGCATCAATGTTAGGTGATCCGCTGTAGATGAAGCGTGAAGGACCTGTCGGGTGGATGTTGAGCACCTGGTTGTCGCAGATGGGAAGCACGAAGAGACCGAAGTCATCTGCCGTATATCCGTTCTTGTTGAGGTCGCTCTCCACGATCTTGTTGATCGAGCCGGGCTTGAGGTTGCAGATAGCGAACTCTCCGCTTGCCATGTAGCCTTCTGCATCTGCGAACTCATCACTCATGTAGTTGTCGCCGAAGTATCCGTTCTGTGCCAGTGTGTTGAGCTGATCGATAGCCTTCTTCATGTTCTCGTTCTCAGCGAAGGTCGTCTCGTTCTTGTTCAGCTTGTCGATGATGCCGGGCTCAAGCTTGTCATGTATCTGGCCGTTTCCTGCCCAGAGCATGAGTACATGCCAGCCGTCAGCCAGAGGCTCATAGATAGGTGTCACACCGCTGGCGAGGAGCTTGTCGCAGGTATCCGTGAGCTCTACGAAGGTAGTGGGAACCTTTGCACCTGCTGCCTCAAAGAGCTTCTTGTTGTATACCATGTAGTAGTCTGTGGTGGTATCGTAATATGTCAGGCCGTAGTTCTTGCCGTCCACGCCGGTCTGCTCTGCAGAGAACTTGCTGTATGCGGACATCCAGGGCTCGCCTGAAAGATCCACTGCGTTCTTCTCTACGTTGTATGTTGTCTTGAGTGCGAATCCGGACTGTGCGCCCCAGATATCGGGACCCTCACCGCTGTTGAGCCTGGTGAGGAGCAGATCCTGATACTGATCGGCAGGCACGATCTGGTAGTCCACATGGATGCCTGTCTCTTCCTCGAACTTCTTGCCGAGCTCCTGCTCCGCATCCTCTACCCAGTCCTGGCTGGCCATGACTGTGATAGTCGTGCCGGCTGCAGAGCTATCTGCCGCATCGTCAGCGGGAGCTGCTGCTTCTTCCTTTGCCGCATCTGCCGCATCTTCCGCAGGTGCTGCCTCTTCGGTCGCTGCAGGCTCTGTCGTGGCTGCAGGTGACATATCACCACCGCCGCCGCAGGCTGTCAGTGAGCATACCAGAGCTCCGCAGAGCAAAAGCGATACTAATTTCTTTTTCATTACCTTCCTCCTTTTGTGAATAAAGAATGCATGTAATATATGGAATAAGACCGCAGTCTCAAACCTTCTGTGATAAGCCTGTCATCCCTTTACGGCTCCCGCTGTCTGTCCGCCTACGATGTACTTCTGACATGCCAGATAGACTATCAGCACAGGTGCGCAGGTAAGGAGCACGTCCGC
>DNLO01000188.1:3382-4206 GCA_003488445.1 Lachnospiraceae bacterium
GGCCACTTCTCCGAGCTGTGCAGGAAATACAGCGGCATCATGAATTCGTTCCAGCAGTTCAGGAAGCACAGTACCCCGGCAGTGATGATCGCGCTCTTGAGCATGGGGAATATGATCCTGAGGTAGAGCTGTATGGGACTGCATCCGTCTATTATCGCCGCCTCATCCAGCTCGGTGGGTATCTTGGACACGAAGCCGTAGATCAGGAAGATGGAGAACGGTGTCTGCAGTGCCATATACAGCAGGATGATGCCCGGCTTGGTATTGGTCAGATGCAGTGTGATCATGGTCTTGGTCAGTGTCACGTAGTTGATGGGGATGACCATTCCCAGCACCACGTACATATAGATCGCTGCCATTCCCTTGCTGCGCCTGCGTGAGAACACATACGCCGCCATGGCTCCGAAGAAGATCGTGATAAAGGTTCCCAGTCCCGCATACATCAGGCTGTTTAAGAAGCTGCGTATCAGCTTTCCCTTCTCTATCACGGTGGCGAAGTTGGATACTATCCATGTCTTCGGCAGCTCAAGGTTCATGTTCAGCGTCTCGCCGTCTGCCTTGAAGGCATTGAGTATGACCAGCAGCATGGGGATGATCACTATGAGTGAAGCTATCCATGCCAGCAGGTTCTTCAGCAGTATCTGTACGAATTTGTTCTTAGTCGTGTATACCATTCTCTCAGCCCTCCGTCACTCTACCACTTCATCCTTGGTCAGGATCTTGACCATGAAGAAGCCTATGATCACCATGAAGATGAACAGTACGGAGCTGATGGTGGTACCCTCTGCGTACAGTCCCTTGCTCATCATCTTGTAGACTGCGGT
>DNLO01000157.1 GCA_003488445.1 Lachnospiraceae bacterium
AGGACTATAGATGAAGCGGAAGCTGATCATATAAAGATAGATCAGTCAGTGATAGGCAGCTGCACCAACGGGCGCATATCCGACCTCAGGGCTGCGGCTGAGATAATGAAAGGCAGAAAGATCGCCGACGGTGTCAGATGCATAGTGATACCCGGCACACAGAAGATATATCTTCAGGCTATGGAGGAAGGTCTGCTGAAGACTTTCATTGAAGCAGGCGCGATCGTATCCACACCTACCTGCGGACCCTGCCTGGGCGGATATATGGGAATACTTGCCGCAGGAGAAAGATGCGTATCCACCACCAACAGGAACTTCGTGGGACGCATGGGACATGTGGACTCGGAGATCTATCTGGCGAGTCCTGCCGTGGCGGCTGCGTCTGCACTTACGGGATATATCTCATCCCCGGAGAACTGATCGATACAGGATATCAGAGGAGCGAAGATCCTCAGGAGGTACAGGATGGAAGCAAAAGGAAGCGTATTCAAATACGGAGACAATGTAGATACAGATGTCATCATACCGGCCAGATATCTGGCCATACAGGACAGGAAAGAGCTGGCTTCACACTGCATGGAGGATATTGATACGTCCTTCGTGGGCAGAGTGAAGGACGGGGATATCATGGTCGCAGGCAAGAACTTCGGATGCGGCTCTTCCAGAGAGCATGCACCGATGGTGATCAAGGAGGCCGGCATATCCTGTGTGATAGCGGAGACCTTTGCCAGGATCTTCTTTCGCAATGCCATCAACATTGGACTGCCCATCATCGAATGCAGGGAAGCTTCCGAGGGGATACAGGCCGGTGATGAGGTAGAGATAGACTTTGACAGCGGCCTGATAAAGGATGTCACCACAGGCAGGAGCTTTCAGGGCACCCCTTTCCCTGCTTTCATGCAGAAGATAATAAATGCTGGCGGACTGGTAAATTATATTAACGAGGAGCAGACGGCACGATGAATGTTTTTCAGGCTATCTTAATGGGAATAGTGCAGGGCATCGCGGAGTTTCTTCCGGTGTCCTCTTCGGGACATCTGGCGATATTCCAGAACCTTCTGCATATAGAGACGGATACGGGATTACTGTTTGATGTTCTGCTGCATCTTGGGACTCTGCTGGCGATATTCGTGGTGTTCTGGAAGGATATCTGGAGGCTGATAGTCGAGTTTTTCGGTATCATAGCGGATTTCTTCAGGAGGTTCAGCGATCCCGACGTGATAGTACTGAGCTCGGGCTACCGCAAGTTTGTCCTGCTCATCATTGTGAGCACGATACCTACAGCCATACTGGGCTATGTGGGCAGGAGCTTCGTGGAGTATGCTTCCACCACTCTCCTCATACCGGGCATAGGACTGCTCATTACTTCTTTCCTTCTTTTCATATGCGACAGGATAGGAGACGGACGCAAGGGTATCAAGAAGATAACCTACCTCAATGCTTTTGAGATCGGTATGGTACAGGGCGTAGCCACAATGCCCGGTATATCCAGGAGCGGTGCCACCATAGCAGCGTGTCTCATGCTCGGAGTCAAGAAGGAGACTGCGGTCAAGTATTCATTCATAATGTCCATCCCCGCAGTACTCGGTGCTGTGGTGCTGGAGATGAAGGATGCATTCGGGACTAAGATACCTGCGGGTACTCTGGTCTCATATATCATTGGAATGGTAGTGGCGGCCATAGTCGGCTACTTTGCCATACGCTTCATGATAGGTGTGGTAAGAAGGAAGAAATACATATATTTTTCGATATACTGCCTGGTAGTGGGGATCATAGCCATCATCGGGCATTTCGTGACTAAGTGACAGGAAGTCTGCATTTAAATGGCAACGCGTACAACCGATAAAGACAGGAAAAAGACAGGCGGCAAAAGCTCCGGGAAGAGCACGGCCGCAGGGAAGAACACGTCAAAAAAGACTGCCGCCAAAAAAACCTCTTCGAAGAAGACAGCATCCGCAGGATCCGCTGCAAAGAAGAGTAAAGCGGAAGACATATCGATACCCGAAAGAAGAGCGAGAAGATCTGCTGATGAAGGATACAGTCCGGCATCAGAGGCAGGGATACTTATCCTGCTCGCAGTATGCATACTGCTGTTTCTTGCAAACTTCGGCATCATAGGGGCGGCCGGAAGTGCCGTGGCATCCTTCCTTTTCGGCGTTTTCGGGTCGGCATCCTTCATTTTCCCATTTGCCCTGTTCTTTACGGTGGTGATGCTCGTAGCCAATCATTTCAACTACGAGTCTGTGATAAAGTCGGCTATGATATGGCTCACCTTTCTTATAATAGCAATGTTCTTTGCCATGGCGTGGAGCGGAGACTTCGAGACCAGAAGGCAGAGCTTTGCGGGTGATCCGTATTTCAGGTACGGCATGGAATACAGGAGGGGAGGCGGACTGATACCCGGACATATCTATGCTTTTATGTCCGATATGCTGGGGCAGTTCGGTACCGTGATCATATTGGTGACACTGTCTGTCATATGCATAGGTGTACTGACGGGCAGATCGATCATAAGGCTTATCACCGAGAGCTCGAAGGAGGCTGCCGACAGTCTGGTAGACAACATAGAGATCAGACAGGAGGAGATGCGCCGGGACAGGAGACAGAGAAGAAGATCCGAGGGGGTGCATTACGGCAGGCCGAAGCCTGTAGGAGATACCATATCCAGACTCGAGCTTCGGGATGAAGAGGAAGAGTCGGATGAGATGAAGGAGCTCACTGCTTCGGAAGCAGAGGACCTGGACAGGATGGAGCAGCGTCTGGAGGAGAGGATACTGTCTTCCGGGCAGGAGAATACCCACGAGGTCATCCCCGATGCGGGCGCGATGACGACGGATGAATCAGAAGATATGGAGGAGACGGCTGCACCCGGGATCGAGCCTGAGCCCGATGAAGAGATCGTCCCTGTCTATGAGGAAGTGAAGACCGTGCCCATGAGGGAGGGCAGGAAAGCTGCGATACAGGAGACACCCTCAAGAAAGAGGAAGGTGGCATCCTCCACACTTCCCGACGGTATGACAGTGGAGGACAGTACGGTATCTGATTACCGTCTGCCGGATCCTCGCCTGCTGCATCCCGGGAAAAAGGGAGCGGGCAATGCAAAGAAGGAGCAGGCTGAGATATCGCAGAAGCTTAAGAACACTCTCCAGAGCTTCGGGATCAATGTCACGATGACTGATGTGAGCCAGGGTCCCACGGTCACAAGATATGAGATGCTCCCTGAGGCGGGAGTGAAGGTTTCCAGGATAGTGAGCCTGACAGATGACCTGAAGCTTGCGCTTGCGGCAGAGAGCATCAGGATAGAGGCTCCCATACCGGGCAAGAGCGCCATAGGCATAGAGGTGCCCAATGCCCAGAC
>DNLO01000161.1:0-159 GCA_003488445.1 Lachnospiraceae bacterium
GCAATCCGCAGGCTTTATACGAAAATAAGAAAAAAGTGAGACAAAAATGAGCGTGAAGCCCGACAGGGCGGAATGCGAATTTTCGCAGGATTGCGAAAGCGAAGCGAAGCAATCCGCAGGCTTTATACGAAAATAAGAAAAAAGTGAGACGAAAATGAG